>JAXEBI010000146.1:0-30505 GCA_034094155.1 Phocaeicola sp. | reverse complement strand
GAACAATACGTCCATAGCTCTTACAGTCTTGCCATCTTCATTCTGTTTCATATAGAAAGCCTTGATTTCCTTAGGATAATCAGTAAGGATAACAGGACGTTTGAAGTGTTCTTCCACCAGGAAGCGTTCGTGTTCAGAAGCAAGATCGGCACCCCAGAATACAGGGAATTCAAACTTATGACCTTTGGCAACCGCATCTTCAAGAATCTTGATACCTTCTGTATAAGGCAAACGTACAAAATCTTCCTTCAATACACCCTGAAGACGTTCTATCAGACCTTTGTCGAACATGTCGTTAAGGAACTTAACATCATCATAACAGTTGTCAAGAGCCCACTGTACACAATATTTGATAAATTCCTCAGCCAAGTCCATATTGTCATTAATATCATTGAAGGCAACTTCCGGTTCAATCATCCAGAATTCGGCCAGGTGGCGTGGAGTATTCGAGTTCTCAGCACGGAAAGTAGGACCGAAAGTATAGATTGCACCAAGAGAAGTAGCAGCCAACTCACCTTCAAGCTGTCCTGAAACTGTCAGACTTGCCTGCTTTCCAAAGAAATCGTTATCATAAATAATAGAACCATTTTCGTCCTTCTTCAAGTCATACAAGTTCATTGTTGTAACCTGGAACATCTGTCCTGCACCTTCACAGTCGGAAGCTGTGATAAGCGGAGTATGGAAATAGAAGAATCCACGGTCATGGAAGAACTTATGAATGGCAATAGCCATATTATGACGAATACGGAACACCGCACCGAAAGTATTTGTACGAGGGCGCAAGTGAGCTATTTCACGAAGGAATTCCATTGAATGGCCTTTCTTCTGAAGAGGATAAGTATTGTCGCAAACACCCAACACCTCAATTTCGCGTGCCTGAATTTCGGCAGCCTGTCCAGAGCCTACAGATTCTACCAGTTCACCGTTTACACTGATACATGCACCGGTAGTAATCAACTTAAGCATATCTTCGTCAAAGTTTGCCAAGTCAACAACTATCTGTACATTATTTATAGTAGAACCGTCATTCAAGGCGATAAAGTTTACCTGTTTGCTACCACGGCGAGTACGCACCCAACCTTTAACATTGACCATGCTTCCAAAGTCACGTGACTTAAGCACATCAACAATTTTTGTTCTACGAATCATTTCCATCGTTATATCAATTTAATAATATTATATTTAAGCAGAATAAGGACAAAGGCAGCAAATCATTACCGATACCGTCCTTAATCCTTATTCCATATAGTTTTAACTTAAAAAACCTACAGATATTAATCCAATAAAAAAATCCTGAGATTTTTATTATTCAAAAGATCCCATACGAAGCATATTTACCTCGTTTTCAGTCAGGAATCTCCAGTCGCCACGGCGCAATCCCTTCTTGGTAAGGCCGGCAAAATACACTCTGTCGAGTTTTATCACCTTATAGCCCATATGTTCAAAGATACGGCGAACTATACGGTTCTTTCCTGAGTGAATTTCAATACCCACCTGCGACTTGTCTGTTTCAGAAACATAGCTGATAGCATCAGCATGAATCTCTCCGTCTTCAAGGGTAATACCCTGAACAATCTGGTCAAGGTCAGCCTTAGCCACATTCTTATCACAATACACATGATAAATTTTCTTCTTCTGATACTTAGGATGAGTAAGCTTGGAAGCCATCTCACCATCATTTGTAAGAAGAAGCACACCTGTTGTATTGCGGTCAAGACGACCTACAGGATAAATTCTCTCCTTGCATGCATTCTTCACATAATCCATAACAGTTTTGCGTTCCTGCGGATCATCTGCAGTAGTAACACAATCCTTTGGCTTGTTAAGAAGCAGATACACCTTACGTTCAATATTTACAGGCTGGTCATGGAACTTAACCTCATCATTACGATGCACCTTTGTACCAAGTTCAGTCACCACTACTCCATTAACAGAAACCACACCTGCAGTAATAAACTCATCAGCCTCACGGCGTGAGCATATACCTGCATTTGCAAGATATTTGTTCAAGCGGATAGGTTCATTAGGATCAGTAAGCACATCCTTATACTCTATCTGCTTCTTCATGCTATATTTTGCATTCGGATTATAATCGGCAGTACGCTGGCGGAATCCACCCTGGCGGTTGTTTCCATATCCACCCTGCTGACGGTTGCCACCCCACTGTCCGTGTCCGCCCTGCTGATTCTGGCGCGGACGGAAAGAGCGCTGTTCACCACCTTCCGAATTATTATTGAAGCGAGGATTGAAAGAACGCTGCTGACGTTCTCCACCATTATTATTAAAGCGAGGATTATAAGACGAACGGTTACCGTATGAACGTTCTCCACCTTCATTATTACCAAACTGGCGGTTGCCGTAAGAACGGTTGCCGTTATTGTTATAGCCACCCTGCTGGCGGTTGCCATAAGAACGGTTACCATTATTGTTATACCCGCCACGCTGCTGGCGGTCACCACCGTTATTCGGTCTGCGTCCGTATCCGTTGTTTCCACCCTCGAAACGATTATTTCTGTTATAACCTTCTCTGTTATAAGATTTGTTACCATCGCGGCCAGACTGGTTTTCACCATTTTGTCTGAATTCTCTTTCTGCCATAATAAATTATAAAATCAAAAATTAATACACTTACCCTCTCGGGCTCAAATAGTCTCAAAAAAATTATATCAGTTAATAAAAAAGAAATTAAATTCCGGTATAATTATGAGGAGTGATAGCACGAAGTTCCTTCTTGATATCTTCGCTAACCTCAAGAGTCTCGATAAACTCTTTGATAGACGCCTCATTGATAGCCTTATTAGTACGTGTCAAAGCCTTCAGAGCCTCATAAGGATTAGGATAAGCCTCACGTCTCAAAACAGTCTGAATAGCCTCAGCCACTACACTCCAGCAATTATCAAGATCCTCATAAATCTTATGCTCGTTAAGCAGAAGTTTGCCAAGTCCCTTCATAGAACTCTGTATTGCAATGATAGTATGTCCGAAAGGAACACCAATATTACGTAGTACAGTAGAGTCAGTAAGGTCACGCTGTAATCTTGAAACAGGAAGTTTTGAAGACAAATGTTCAAAAATGGCATTTGCTATACCAAGATTACCTTCTGCATTTTCAAAGTCTATAGGATTAACCTTATGAGGCATTGCGCTCGATCCCACTTCACCGGCTTTAATTTTCTGCTTGAAGTATTCCATAGAAATATACTGCCAGAAGTCACGGTTCATATCAATCATAATAGTATTGATACGCTTCATAGCATCAAATATAGCTCCGAGATTATCATAGTTTGAAATCTGGGTAGTATACTCTTCACGTTCAAGGCCAAGTTTTTCTGCCACAAACTTATTTCCGAATTCCTTCCAGTCGAATTCCGGATAAGCCACATGATGCGCATTATAGTTACCTGTAGCTCCACCGAATTTTGCTGTTATTGCACAAGATTTAAGGATATCCAGCTGTCTGTTCAGTCTGTAAACGAATACCATAATCTCCTTGCCCAGTCTTGTAGGAGAAGCCGGCTGTCCGTGAGTCTTGGCAAGCATCGGAATATTCTTCCATTCTTCTGCATAGGCAGTAAGCTGGTCTATCAGCTTCTGTATCTGCGGATAATAATCTTTTTCCAGTGCATCCTTGATAGACAAAGGCACAGAAGTATTGTTAATATCCTGAGAAGTAAGTCCGAAATGAATGAACTCTTTATAATGCTCCAGTCCGCCAAGTTTGTCAAACTGCTCTTTGATAAAATATTCCACAGCCTTGACGTCATGGTTAGTTACACTTTCAATCTCCTTGATACGCTGAGCGTCAGCTTCCGAGAAATTGCGGTAAATATCACGCAAAGTTTCAAAGCGAGCCGAATCAAAGCTCTTCAACTGCGGTAAAGGCAGTTCGCATAAAGTTATAAAATACTCTATTTCTACCTGCACGCGATATTTAATCAGTGCATACTCAGAAAAATATTCAGCCAAAGCTCCCGCTTTGCTTCTATATCTGCCATCGATAGGAGATATTGCTGTGAGTAAATCAAGCTCCAACATTGTTATTCTGTTTTTTCAAATTTAATGATCATTAATATTGTTGCAAAAATAATGCTTTTTCCCGACTTAACCCTCCTAATAATGAAAACTTTAGTATTTATTTCACAAATATTCTATTTTAACAAAAATAATTATCAGATTTACCTGTGCCGTCCATATTATTTCACTTGCCCTATCACTAACTATAGCCCCGCACCAAACCCCACCTTCATTTTTACCATGATAAAAGTCTGTTAAATACTATATAAATACCAGTGACAGAAGAAAAACTGTATATAACTTTTTATAACTTTGCACCCCGAAATAAAAAAGCAGGAAAAACAACTTAACAAAAAAGAAATAAAAAAATGGAATTACCAAAAGACCCGATGATGCTATACAGCCTCATCAACATGAAACTCAGAGACTTCTACCCTTCATTGGATGCATTATGCCAAGAGTTGGAAGTAAACAAGGAAGATATAATTTCAAGACTAAAGGAAGTTGGTTTTGAATACAATGAAGAGTTGAACAAATTCTGGTAATCAAAACAGACTACAGAAAAATTATCTCAAGCTTGATTAATCAGTACCGGATGGCAATCTCCCCGGAATAACGTACAAATTTCTCAAATATCTCTCAAAAAAAATAAGGAACCATATCGTTACAATCACAAACGATATGATTCCTTAATATCAAACAGAAAATCCTCCAACGGAGATTTCCCCACAAGCAGGTTTTATATCACTCCTTTATCACTCCTTTATTCTGATAAGCAGATTAGACAAAATAGCAGTCAGTCCACCGGTAGTAATACCCGAAGAAAATATATTCTTGACAGTTTCAGGCAACTGCGACAGGATTTCCGGAACAAGTTCCACACTCAGTCCGAAAGAGAAGCTCAAGGCCATAACAAGAGTAGCCTTTCTGTCTATCTTCTGAGATGCGATAATACGAATACCAGCAGCAGCCACTGTACCAAACATAAGCAAGGTAGCACCACCAAGCACAGGTTCAGGCATTAAAGAGAACACAAGTCCCACAGCCGGGAACAGTCCCAATACTATAAGGAAACCGGCAATAAAGTAACCCACATATCTGCTTGCTACACCAGTCAGCTGAATCATACCGTTATTCTGTGCAAATATTGAGTTAGGGAAAGAATTCAGAACTCCGGCAATCATAGAGTTGAATCCGTCGGCAAGTATACCGCCCGAAGCACGTTTCACAAATACCTCACCCTCTACAGGTTCACCCGAAATAAGCGAATTGGCAGTAACATCACCATATGCCTCAATGGCTGTTATAAGATACACAAGACCAAGACCGATAATAGCAGAGATATCAAAAGAAATTCCATATTTGAAAGGAACAGGAATATTAAATCCGCCATAACTCTGTACAGAAGAAAAATCCACCATACCCAAGCACCATGCCACCACATAGCCAATAAGCAATCCTATCACAATAGAACTCATTCTAAGATAGCGGTTTGAACTTCTGTTGAAAATAATAATCAGAACCAGCACAAGGGCAGCCAGTCCCACATGTTCAAAAGCGCCGAATGTACCATTATTCTGAGCAGTAACTCCACCACCGCAGGCAGATATACCCACTTTGATAAGACTCATACCGATAAGAGTAACCACTATACCCGATACCAGAGGAGTAATAACCTTCTTGGTATATTTCAGTACACGGCTGATAAGCATCTCCACAGTAGAAGCGGCAATGGTAGCACCGAATATAGAACTAAGTCCGCCAGTCAGTCCGGCAGAAATAATCGGACCGATAAAAGAGAAACTTGTTCCCTGGATACAAAGCAGTCCACATCCTATCGGACCTACCCTTCTACACTGTATAAAAGTAGAAATTCCCGATGCAAACAGCGACATGGAAACAAGAAAACCTGTAGTTTCAAGATCAAGACCCAACGCACCCGCAATAATAAGAGGTGGAGTAATAATAGCCACGAAAATAGCCAACAAGTGCTGCAATGCAGCAAAAACAGCATCCTTAAAAGGCGGACGGTCATTCAGACCATAAATTAGTCCCTCTCCCGGGACCGATTTCATTTCATTCTCCATCAAACAATTATTAACATTAAATATTAAAAAACTTATATATCCTCATTCCAATCATCAAATAAATAATTCCGCCGGTCTGTTTCCCTCAAACCGGCGGAATCAAAAATAGAATCAAAAGATTATATTCGTTCACCTTCTGAAATTAAGTTCTCACATCACTGGAGCCTGTTCACATCAGTCCTTCAGAACTATTTTACAGTCGTCCAGACTTTCAATAATAGCGAGCGACTCCACATGCACGCCAAGACTTCTCAAAGCCTCACCGCCATGCTGGAAAGATTTCTCGATAAGGAAACCCATACCCACAAGTTCGGCACCGGCTTTATTCACAAGGTCAATAATACCTTTGGCAGCATTACCGTTGGCAAGGAAATCATCTATAAACAGCACCTTGTCGCCAGGCTGAAGATAATCCCTGCTTACACACACATCATAGTTTCTATCCTTAGTAAACGAATAAACCGTAGTGGTGATCATATTCTCCATTGTGCTTGGTTTTTTCTTTTTTGCAAAAACCACAGGGAGTTCAAGCAGATAACCCACCATGATAGCCGGTGCAATGCCACTTGCCTCAATAGTAAGAACCTTGTTGATTTTTGTACTTGCAAACCTGCGTACAAACTCCACCGCCATCGACTTCATCAGGATAGGGTCCATCTGATGATTAATAAAGTTATCTACCTTAAGGATTCCTCCTTCAAAACATTTACCATCGCGTAAAATTCGTTCCTTCAGCGCTTTCATCTTTCCGTTACAATAATATATATATTATGTGTGTGTTTATTTGTTTATTTTGGGTGCAAAGTTACAAGAAATTCCTTTAACCAGCGCCAAACTTCAAGTATATTTTAATTATACAAAACATATTAATACCAAAAGAAAACCTGCGGACAAGATAAGAAAGCCACTTTCAACAATCTCAAATAACTTTTAAACCGGATTTTCCGAAACCGAGATATCAGGCAGGTTATTCACATCCCATTCGGCAACTTCCGAACCTTCCACAACTAAGGCATCACGTTTCAGAGTCAGACTTACCTTGTTAATCTTACCGTCAGAGAACTCACTTCCCAAGCTTGCAGTGGCGGTATATTCCTTTCCGTCACGTGTATAGGTCATACTGAAAGTCACATTACCCGACAATGTAGAAGGATTCACAAGCACAGCCACGGCATGTCCGGTGCCAAAGTCCACATCTGCACCTTCGGGATACTCTATACCTATACTGCTCACCTCTCCTTCCGGCTGCAGGTTAACCGCATCCTCAAGGCCGGTAGCTCCAAAACTATAAGTACATTTAGAAGCTATACCGTCACCATCAAACGAAACCCCCGAAACAGAAACCACATCCGATTCCTGTTCTTTCCTGACAGTAACATAAACTAATGAATACACATGTCCGAAAGCATTTTCACCGGTAAAAGAAACCTTTCCCGAATCAGTACCGAAAGAAGCAGTCTTTCTTGCCACTATAAAATCCTTGCTGCCTACATCTTCAAGCTTACCCGACTGTACCGACAAGTCCGGCATTGCCACCGAAGTCATTTCCGACCCTTCTGTATACGGATAAAAAGCATGGAAATCAAATTCATCCACCTTATTTTCCCATTGCACACCAGGTTCTGTAGCCCACACACCTTTACTGTAGGTCCACTTCACAAGCTTACCCGTATTAGGCATAAACATACCTATATTGTCGTTGTCAACAAAAGATACACTTCCACCCTCATCGGTAGCAGTACGCGACATCATACCTTTGCCACCCACTTCAGCCTCGATTTTCACGGCAAGATCAGAAGCCAGAGAAGCCTCATTCATTTCACTACCGTTTACCACTACCTCGTTTTTCTCACAAGCAGCCAATACAGAAACACATGCTGCCAAAACAATACTCTTTCTCATAATAGAGTTGATTTAAAATGATTAATAAAATAAAGAATCAAAGCATAAATAAATGCATTGATTGTAACACAATCTCTATATAAAGAACCCTGCGAGATTAAAAATTGCACCTATTTTCTTCAAAAAAACGCAATTCTAAAGCGAAAAAAGTTTTTTTTCGTATTTTTGTAAACATTAAAACGGGTATAAACCCAACTTCAGACCAACCCTTAAAACTATAGAAATCAAATCAACTATAATATAAAACGATAAACAGATGAAGAAATTTTCATTCCTATTAGCAGCAGCCCTATTCATCAACGGATTAGGGTATGCCCAGCAGGCCAAGTACGTATTCTATTTCATTGGCGACGGTATGGGCGTAAATCAAGTACAGGGCACCGAACTTTTCCAGGGAGAACTGGAAGGTAAAATCGGAATCAACCCACTTCAGTTCACACAGTTTCCTGTATCAACAGTAGCAACAACATTCTCTGCCACAAACGGAGTTACCGACTCTGCAGCAGGAGGTACTGCACTTGCCACAGGACACAAGACCAAAAACGGAGCTATCGGAGTATTGAAAGACCTTGAAACACCAGTCAGCAGTGTAGCAGTATGGGCCAAGAACTCAGGATGCCGTGTGGGTATAGCCACAAGTGTAAGTGTAGACCATGCAACACCTGCATCATTCTATGCACACGAAGGCAGCCGCGGCAGCTACTACAACATAGGAGCCGACCTCTATAAAGCCGGATTTGACTTCTATGCAGGTTCCGATTTTCTTGAACCGACCAATAAGGAAAACCCAAATGACGAAAACCTGTATCAGTTGGCCGACAAAAACGGATACGTAATTGTAAGAGGATATAAGGATTATCTTAAGAAAAGCAAGAAAGCCGACAAACTTATACTGTTCCAGTCGGAAGAGGCATCCGAAAAAGACAGAAGCTCCATACCTTTTGCCATCGACAGGACCAAAAAAGACCTTACCCTAACAGACATAACACGTTCGGCAGTCAACTTCCTGTCGAAAGATATGTCTAAAGGCTTCTTCCTTATGGTAGAAGGAGGAAAGATAGACTGGTCGTGCCACAGCAACGACGCGGCAACAACATTCCGCGAAGTACAGGATTTCGACAACGCCATAAAGGTAGCATACGAATTCTACTCACAGCATCCCGACGAAACTCTGATAGTAATAACAGCCGACCACGAAACAGGCGGTATAGTATTAGGTACAGGAGCATACAAGCTCAACCTTCAGGTACTCAAGAACCAGAAAGTCAGCGAAACAGGATTCACCAAGATAATCAACAGTCTTCGTGCAAAATACAAGAACCAGGTTCCATGGGAAGCAGTAAAATCAGCACTTAAGGAAAACTTCGGATTCTGGGATACAGTAAAACTAACCGAAGACCAGGAAAACCGTCTTGAAGCCGTATACGAAAAAAGCCTGAAGAATCAGGAAATGAAAATGGAAAAGAGCGAATATGCACAAGACGAGCCAATTGCATCCGAAGCCAAACGCATCATGAGCGAAATAGCATTGGTTGGCTGGACCAGCGGAGGCCATTCAGCAGGATACGTACCGGTATTCGCCATCGGTGCCGGATCGGAAAACTTCAGCGGCCGTCTCGACAATATCGAAATACCTGAACGCATAGCCAAGGCTGCCGGATATACCCAAGAATAAAATACTCAACAATAATAAAGTATAGAACAAAAAGCAACATTACTCAAAAGAAAAGTAATGCTTCAATCTTTCAAGGTCTTTCTCAGAAAACTCCTCAAACATGGAGATCTGCGAGAGACCTTCTATTTTTCCCCTCTTCCTTCTGAACTCCACTATAGCCTTAGCCTTATAGAAATCCATATAAGGATGATTCCTCAGCACATCTATACCATCACTGTTCACCTTAAGTTTTCTGAACACACCGGTATCCACTTTAAACCACTTAATCATAGAAGAATCTACAAATTCCACCTCATACAACTGACTCACGTCATAAAACCCTCCCAGTCTGTTTCTGTACGCCACTATCATCTTCGAGATTCCGCTTCCTATCTTCGGCACCTTCATCAACACAGCAGTATCGGCAGTATTTATATCCACCACAGTACCTTCATCAAATTTCACAACCAGCCCCATCATCTTCCTCAGTGAATCCCTGCGTATACTGTCTTCCAAGGCCCACACCTTCTTAAGGCTGTCATACCTCAGACTATCATTCTTCCTGTACCTTATATATCTTTCATTATTCCCGTAATAGAAACTCTTCCTCTTTCCGGCACTGTCGTATCTTCTGCCACCCATATCACCAGCATACACCTTATACCCCTTCTGCTTCTTCAAGTCTCTCTCCCCAATCCTCATAGCAAGCAGCAGCGAGTCTATCTCCTTCCTGTCGGATACAGAAACAGAAAATTCCCTGCCGCTGTCCACTAAGACAACAGCAGAGAATATCACAAGCAGAGCAAAAACCAAAAACACTACAGCCCTTCTCTGCGATTTATTATAATAAAAGAAATCCTTCCACTTCATACCCGCTAAAGGTATGAATAAAATCAGAATAAACCTAATTCATTCAGGAAAATCAGTATAACCCCTAAAGGAGAAATATACTTAAGCACAAAAATAAACAACGGATAATACGGAGTTTTAAGAGTACCATAATTTGTAACCTCCTCCTTCACAATCTTCTTGTCGAGATACCATCCCACAAACACAGCCCCCAACATCCCCGACACAGGAAGCATAATCTTGGCTGTGAGATAATCCAGCGAATCGAAGATATTCATTCCGGCAATAGTATATCCACTCCAGTCGCCAAGCGAAAGCGAAGAAACCACACCAATACCCCAGCACAGCACCGACACTATGGTAGCCGCCCTGCCTCTTGTAAACCCGAACTTCTCATGAAGGAAAGAAGTAGACACCTCATGCAGAGATATGGTAGAAGTAAGAGCCGCCAAAGCCAATAGCAGATAAAACGCCATGGCACATGCCGAAGCTAAGAAAGGAATACCACCGAAAGCCTGTTCAAACACATTAGGCAATGTTATGAATATAAGCGAAGGCCCTGCATCCGGCTTAATACCTACAGCAAAAGCAGCAGGAAAAATTATCACACCGGCAAGAATAGCCACAAATGTATCAATCATACCCACACTAAGAGCAGTCTGTCCTAATCTTGTATCCTTACCAAAATAAGAAGCATATGTCGACAAGCATCCCATACCTAAGCTCATAGAGAAAAAGGCCTGTCCCATAGCTCCAAGAAACACATCAGGCGTAACCTTTGAGAAATCAGGTTTAAAAAGGAACTCCAGTCCCTTTTCTGCTCCCGGAATAGTAAGCGAGCATACAGCTAATAACAATATAAGAATAAACAGCACCGGCATCATCACCTTCGACGAACGTTCAATGCCATCCTTCACACCCCTTACTATAACTATATGAGTAAGTCCCATAAAAACAGTCAGCCACACCAACGGCCTCCACGGATTAGTCGAGAAATCGCCGAACAGTTCAATAAACCCGTCAGCATCCTTACCGTTGAATCCTCCTATCAGAGCCTGCATCATATATTCCAAAGTCCATCCGGCCACCACCGAATAATACCCTAAAATAAGGAAACCCGTCAGCACACCCATATACCCGACCCATTTCCAGTGAGTTCCCGGGGCCAATTTACTGAAAGTACCGCCTGTACTTGCCTTAGCCCTTCGGCCAATAGTAAACTCACCAATCATAATAGGCAGCCCCAGAACGAAAATACATACAAGATAAATCAGAATAAAGGCAGCGCCTCCATGATTTCCGGCCTCGTACGGGAATCTCCATATATTACCAAGTCCGACAGCCGACCCTGCCGCTGCAAGAATAGCCCCCAAACGGCTGCCGAAATTCACTCTCTCATGATGTTGATTATGCATAAAAAAACCTTTAAAAATTACAATTATAAATTATTGAGGGCGCAAATATAATAATTTAATTGTATTTTTGCCTAATAATTAAAGATTATAAACTAAAGCATTTTTTTATGATAGCATTTATAAAACGATATCCGGTTTCAATTTTAGTGATAGCAGTTATACTCTTTCTGTCGTTTTTCAATCCCCCACAGACAGAAGTCAGCAATATCCCCAACATCGACAAGCTTGTACACGTATGCATGTACGGCGGTCTTACATTCATGCTATGGCTGGAGCACCTTCGTGCACACCGTCCGATAAAGAAACTGCATCTTATAATAGGAGGAATACTATGTCCCATCATCATGGGAGGAATTATAGAAATAGGACAGGCCACAATTACCGCCAACCGCAGCGGCGACTGGTGGGATTTCATAGCCAACACCACCGGTGTTATACTCGGCTCACTGTTCAGCTATTACGTTGTGCGTCCTATAATATGGAAGTACAGGAAATCCTAATACCATTACAACAACCACATTGATATTTTCATTCCTTCTCTTTGTAAATGACGTAAAACAAGTTATACTTCATAAATACCATCCAGTAATCATCTTTCAGGTATTTAAAGATTGGATGAAAGTCATCCACTTCTTTGAAAGCAGAAATCAAAATTACCATACGTTTATTTCTGTCATATATACAACTCACAATATCTCTGTAAGGTACATTTCGTAATAAACGGATCTGTCATCTTGCATTCGCTATCCAGATATTCATCTGTTATGCGGTTCCCGTCTGCATTACTGGTATTTTTATCAATATATCGCATCTCCCATCCGGTTTATTTGTTCAGTTATACGCTTTTCTATCTCAGCTTCAGAAAGGTGGTATTTAGTATTGAGTAACATTTTCAGTTTATCCGCTTTTTCCGTTTCATTGATTTTTATCATAAACGAACAAGTCTCTATCATATTGTTAATATCTGCGTTACGTGCATCTACCCCCATCACATCCTCAAGCCCGGTATTGTAATCAAGTCCATAGACATCACCAATGAGTGTTGGAGGTGTTCCTACAGGATTCATTCTGTAAATTTTATTTTGGTCACCTTCCATATTGATATTTGTTATTACAAGCGGCGAGTGTGTTGAAACAATAAACTGCGTGTTTGGGAATGTACGAGTGAGACGTACCATTACACTCTGCTCCAAAGTCGGATGTAGATGAAGGTCAATTTCATCTATAATTACCACCCCACGGGCTTCGGTATTTCCATTAAGTATATATGACCTATATGCCAAATCAAGAATCATGTAAAACAGTCGTTTATAGCCGGCAGGCAATTTCCTGAACGAATATGTATTCCCGGAAACAGTAGTTATAACAAGTTTGTCATCAAAGCTTCCAAGACTAAGCTGTTCCACTGCCATATCAGGATCATCAGACGAAAACTCAATCAAACACTTCTGTATAGCTTCAATTTCTTTTTTTGCCTTTATAAAGTCTTCCTTCACAATATCCATGTTCGATACCTTAGCTTCTTTTATGGTACGCTCCGTACGTTCCATAGTTTTCCAAGTACGTTCAAACCGTTCAAGCCATATTTTACTACAAGCAGTTTCTTCATTCCATTGATGATATCCAAAATTACGCAAAGATGCAATTTTTTCACTGACCTTCTTATCGTCTTCAACATGAGGAAAGCCATCCGAATAATAAGCTATAAGCGGGTAAAATTTATTATTCGAAATCAAATTCATAAGTTGCATATATGCATCCTTAAATAAAGAAGGTTGATATCTGTAAGAAGATGAAGAAACGCCATGCGACCATTCAAACTGTTCACCATAGCAATGACCATTTGCACTGATGAGCAGGTCTTTGAAAATATTATTCGTTTCCGGATTTATCATCCCGTCTATATTCTTATTAAATCCTTCCACAGATATCTTAGGATTACCGGCATTCAGCGGTTCTACATCTTTAATCTTCGAATCATTGTAGAACATAAAGCTTAGTACTTTCGATATGGCATGTATCAACGATGTCTTACCCACACCATTCCTTCCGAAAAGGACTGTTACCTTTTCAGCAAAATCCATTTCAAAGTCCTCAAAACATCTGAAATGTTTAATTTTTATCCGGTCAAGTTTCATATATTACAACTAAGAAAAGAGTTTAGTTATTCTAAAAATAGAACAAATTAATTACAATCATCTACAAATGTACGAGTTTACGGCAAAACAGCAAAATTAATGGCACATTCATATTCTATATACATATAAAGGTTGTTTTCCGCCCTATGAATAACTATATATCTATCAAATGCTTCGAAATCCATATAAACAACTGGGAGATGCTCACTTTCAGCACCTCCCTACAAATCATTTACACATATAGCCTACTTAAACTCCTCTGAAACGTTCAGCAACCATTTCAAACAAGCTATCACTCTCATATACTTTATAAACCATTAATCCATACTAATTTTCCATTCTTTTAATGTATGCTTCTTCATATCAAAACCAAGAGATTCCATAAGTCCCGATTTAACCTCAAGATTAGGAAAATCCAAAGTATAAAAGTCTGTTAATTGAGAATACTTTTTAATTGTAAGATATCCACTTTGATAAAGTAAAGGAATAATACTAGTCAGATTCTCAGTTGGAGCATCAAAATGCGAAGCCATAACAGAAACTCCACCTATTTCAGAAGGTAACACATCAAATTTGCGAATCATTTCAATAAGATAAGTAGGAGTACCACTCTCAAACCAATAATTACCAATTCTTCCTCTTTCAAGAGCATTCATCAGACTAAACGGATTATACAAATCTGGGGAATCGGCAGTAAAATGATATCCATCGTAATACAATTTCAGCTTATCATAAACCTCATCCTCACTAACATTCAATTCAGAAGCCAAATTCCGTACACTATCATCCATATAAGAATGAATCTCATCTTCAGTGATACCACATATAGCCGCATACTTATCTTCCATACTGATATTCTGCATATTATTAAGTTCACTAAATATACTAAGTTGTGAAAACTTTGTAATACCGGTAAAAAAGACAAAACGTAAATAAGGGTCACAACTTTTCAGAGGACTATAAAAATTCCTCATAATTTGCCTTAATTGAGGTAGATTTACATCTTCATGAACTACATCCAAAAGCGGAGCATCATATTCATCTATCAATACTACAACCTGTTTTCCTGTTTTCTCATAAGCATGCCTTATTAGCCCCTCTAAACGTTGATTAACATTAATATGAAAATCCTCTCTACCATAAATTTTTTCATACATTGACAATTTCCCTTCTATTTCCTGTAAAAGCGAAACTTCATTAAGATGCTTAGCAGTACTCATATCAAAATATAGTACAGGATATGAAATCCATTCAGTCTCAAGTCTATCAATACTTAATCCTAAAAACAATTCTTTTTTCCCTTCAAAAAAAGAATAGAGAGTACTTGTAAGCAATGACTTGCCAAAACGTCTCGGGCGACTTAAAAAAACATACTTAGAGGCTCCATGAGCAAGTCTCCATACATATTCTGTTTTGTCAACATACAAGTAGTTTTTAGAAATTACTTCAGAGAAGGTCTGTATTCCGATAGGATAACTTTTGGGCTGTTTCATATTTCAAGAATTTATGTTAATACACAAAAGTAACACTTTCCAACATATAAAACAAAAACAAGGAAGCACCTTTTACAAAGTACCACCTTGTCACACAAATATTATAAATGTAATTATAACAGTTTTATCAGAACTTATATGTAAGACTGACAATATGGAAGTATAAGAAATCCTAACCCACAGCCCTTTCAATCCTCAGCACCCTGCTACACTCTGCAGAATCCACATTCCTGTGAGTAATCATAATTACAGTTCTTCCCTGCATCTTGCGCGACAATCTTTCAAGAAGCACCCTTTCCGTCTCACTGTCGAGCGATGAAGTCGGTTCGTCGAGCAGCAGCACACCACCCTTGCGCAACAGACCACGGGCAATGGCGATTCTCTGCGCCTGCCCCTCACTGAGACCGGCCCCGTGTTCCCCACACATAGTATCCATTCCATCCGGCAAATCATTCACAAAATCAGCCACAGCTAAATACAAGGCCTCCTTCAGTTCATCATCATCAGCCTCGGCATTACCCAACAGAAGATTATCACGAATAGTCCCGCTTATAAGACTATTACCCTGCGGAACATACGAAACATTACACCTTGTGCCAACCGAAGCCTCAGCCTCCTCACTACCGTTATAAAAAACTATCCTTCCCCCTTCAGGTCTGAGCAAAGCAAGCATCATCCTCATCATCGTACTCTTACCGGCTCCGGTTTCCCCCACCACGGCAGTAAAACTTCCCGGGGTAAAATCATACGAAAAGCCATCCATAACCATTCTGC
Organism: Phocaeicola sp.; assembly: GCA_034094155.1. Classification (GTDB taxonomy): domain Bacteria; phylum Bacteroidota; class Bacteroidia; order Bacteroidales; family Bacteroidaceae; genus Phocaeicola. The sequence goes on along the minus strand of JAXEBI010000146.1, from coordinate 14,179 downwards.
CACCATCAGGATAACGGAAAGAAACATTCTCAAACCTTATACCCGGAACACCCTTAAGCTTAACACAGTCGCCACTCTCTTCAGTCTCCAATACAAGAATCTCATGCAACCTTTCCACCGAAGTAATAACCTGCACCAAAGCCGGAATCTGCAGACTCAAGTCCACCACAGGCCTCTGAACCTGAGCGACAAGCTGAAGAAAAGCCGTCATCATACCAAAAGTAACAGAACCATCGTAAAGGCCGAAAATTCCCCACAGAAAAGCAGTGGCATACCCTCCGGCAAACCCAAACTGCACCATCATTCTCGAGAAAACAGAAAAATTATTTCTTCTTAGCACCCTTCTCTTCAAGTCATCCTGCATTCCCACAAGAACCCCGTTAACAGTTTCTGTACATTCCATAGTACGCATCAGCACCCTGTGCATCAGATTCTCCTGAATACGGCTCTGAATCATACTGTCCATTTCCCTTATTTCATGAGTAAGTCTTCTCATTCTTCTCACGTATGCCTTACTCATAATCAGCGCCACAGGCATAATAAACAGAAGAACAACCGTAAGCGCGGCATCCAGCAGATACAGAAAATACAATGCACCGGCAAACTGTACAAAAGTCACTATCACAGCCGGAACATTCACACACATAGCCGAAGAAACAGTAGAGACATCCCCCATAAGCCTGTTCTGCACATCCCCCGTATGCATTTTCTCCTTACCTGTCCATCGGCTAATCATAACATGTTCATATACCCTGTATCTCAATCTGTTCCTCAAATCAGTCTCAACCCTCACGCCATGTCTTGAAATCACCACCGAAAGCAGAATCTGCGCAATCATGCAAACTAACATATAAGCTATATACAAATAAAGGCTGTCATCCGCCCTATGAGTAACTATATCTATCAAATGCTTCGAAACCCATATAAACAGCAGGGAGATACCCACTTTCAGCACCCCCAACAAACCATTTACACATATAGCCCACTTAAACCCTTCCGAAGCGTTCAGCAGCCATTTCAAACAAGCTATCAGTCTCATATTTCAGGAATTAAATATAACAAGCAAAAGTAACACTTTCCAACATATAAAACAAAAACAAGGAAGCACCTTTTACAAAGTACCTCCTTGTCACACAAATATTATAAAATGTAATTATAACCGTTTTATCAGAACTTATATGTAAGTCCGGCAGTAAGAGTAAGCATACCGTCAAGTTTTACGCCACCCTTTTCACCATCTATGCCATCACCCATAATAAGTCCGCGCAAGTCAATATTGGCATCAAGTCTGCTGTTAATTCTGAAAGAGTTCATCCATCCGGCATTAAATCCAAAAGAAGAATTCTTTGGAGCATCCATAGCATGAACACAGCCAATACCCACATAAGGAGCAGTATTCCATACTCTGTTTTCATCCGCACCTTTTATAAGAGTATGCAGGTTAAACATTGCATCAGCATGAAGATTAAAAAGATTGAACTTAGAGTAGCTCATACCTATTCCCCATCCAGGAACATTTTCACCTGTAGAATGAGCCTCATCCCAGCGTGTAGCACCTTTAGCAGACAAACCGCTGTAAGACAATCTTACACCGATACCATTGTCAAACCATTTTCCGGCTGAAATATCAAGTGCTGCTGAAAGACGGTCGCCGAAGCCAATCTGTCCGTCATGGTCACCAACATACATTTGAGTACCAGCACCTACAGATACGAAAGTATTGTCCCAGAAACTGCTGCCGCTCTGAGCACTTGCAGAGACAGTTGCCAAAAAAGCAAAAGCAGCTAAAATTGTTTTCTTTATCATAGTTCTAAAATTTTAATTCATTAATTAGCATTAGTAACAAAGTTACCACTTGTAATATTATTATTCATCCATTCCAAACGCTCAGAATATGCCTGTTTCATAGAAGCTACAGCTTCATCAAAAGTCATATCCTCATCGCCATTAAAAGCTGAACCTACTGAATTCTTCAATTGAGTAAGCGGCCACATAGAAGAATTATAATACTCTGAAATTCTGTTCAAAGCAGCAAATTCATCTATTTTATCAACTACAGTCAACAATTGCGGATAAATCACTGCCCAACGTTCCTGAACCTTTGCTCGGAAATTCGCATCATTGAAAAGAAGAGGATACCACATATAAGGCTGATCATTCTTAAAATCAGGATCTAGCCATGGCAGAATTGGATCTTCAGCCAATTTCGAAGCCCCATACAACCATTCATCATTCCTACGACATGAGTAAGTGCCACCATACTTATTGTTCATAGCCTGCACCTTATCATAATTGACAAATGTCTGCCAGTCAAAATCCCATACAGGACCTGCAGCAATCTTTTCAGAACCATTTATAATCATATAAACACTCTTCGGATGTTTATATTCATCGTTGAATGTCAGTTCCTGAATGAAGAAGTAATCAATTAGAGAATTAATGTCAAGATCGCTATAAGCAGCCTCAAAGTTTCCTGCCTCTAAATTTGACTCTACAGTTTCTATTCTTGCCTTCACTTGATTGAAAATATCAGAACTGAATTTCTGTACTTCATCCTTAAACATACATGGCAATCCACGTCCGGTACGGAACTTGTCCACCTCATCATAATTATCATCAAATTCAAGTAAATAACCGCAGTCAGCCATAGTAGGATTAGAGTTTCCATCACCTATTATATCTTCTATGCAGTCATTGATATCTACACGGTCACCGTCAATCTTGATTTGCTCGCATAAGAAATAATTTCCAACGTGCCTTCCATCCATTACAACCTCTACACTTGTTCCACGCGGACTCCAACCAATACCATTATCTATGTAAGCACTGTCAGTACGATGCGCAACTTCAAAAGCTACAGAATTACGAAGCATTGTGCGGTCCATCCAATTGGCAAGCAGTACCCAGCGTTTATGTTTCGGCATGCCCAAAACAGACGCCTTTTCCACAAACTTAACAGCAAAAGGTTTTTTAGGGAATTTCTGAGTAGAATTACCACGTAAGCGGATTCCACAAAATGCATCTTCCTTGTCCACCGTTCCATCAGCATTATAAATAGCCATCTTGTCTGTCTCCACCCAGTCGGCATCCTTGGCACGAACATTAATACCGGCTTCCGCCCAGGATTCACTTCCGCCACCACTCTGAGTAAGTACCACAACCGGCAAACCTGAATTAGCAACAGATACAGTAAACTTCTTTGTTTCATCGACATTAGAAAGAGTATAGACCACAGGTTTACTGAAATCTATTTCACTCACACCACTTGTCTGATCTATTCCGTCTACTTTTACTTCCGTTCCTTCACTTACAGTAAACGTAGGCTTAAGCTTAAAATCATAAAGATAAGGTATACATCCTGTTACAGAATCACTACCCACAGCCAACACCTCTGCAGCATTATCTACAGGTCGTGTAGCACTACCATTAAAAACAAGTTTCTTATCCAAAATCTTGCCTGAATTATTCTTTGCCTCAAAAGAGAAAGATGTAAAGACAGGACGGTTAGTTAAAGTTATATCATCTTTATATTTCTCAAGCGAAAGCGGGAAAGTATAACAACAGTTTGCAGCAAAATCCACCAATGCAGTACGCTCAAATTCAGCTTTAAACTTCTGTGTAATAATGGTAATAATTATCTTATCTCCTTGTTTGATTTCAGGCGCACAGGTAATATATCCCGTATAAGTCTTTCCACTTACAAGTGCAGGAGTATCACTCCAGTTCATGGTCAACACATTATTATTTGTTGTAGATGAAACCCATGCTACAGCTTTATTAGTCGCATCGAAAGTAAACTCTCCACCCAAACGGCGATCCTCCGGCAAAGAAAGAATAATCTTTTCCAAATTATCACCTTCCAGAGCTGTACCGGTCGCATTTATATCAAATTTCAGTAAGGAAAAAAGATGCTGAAATTCAAATTCATAGTTACCTTCGTAAGTCTTAAAAGTCGGAACCCCCACCTTATAGTCACACTCCAATTTTCCGGATGTCATATCAAAGTTCTGTTCCAACTTCAAATTACCTTTTAAAGTTGTTACATCAGCTGTCATATTTTCTGTACTATAAGGATAATAAGCATAAGTAGGATAATCCCCACTCGTCATTGTCCCTCTAAATTCAGCTTCAGCAACATTTCCCGTATTTACAGACTCAAACAAGGCATTTTTAGTTCCTTGATCACCATAAACTCCGATTTGATCCTTAGGAGACCATAATATTCCAGTAGCCTCACCGGTAGACGAATTATCTACACAGGTTCTTGTTTGGAGTTTATCACTCATTCGTGCAAGAATCGTTACATTGCCGTTGCACGAATCTTTTATCAGTTCTTTATCCTGACAAGATATTAGTATTAAACTAACAAAAGATCCAAGAATGATTGAGTGATATTTATTGATACAGTTCATGTGAATATTTTTAAAATCTAAAATCTTCACGGGGTAACTATCCCCATGAAGATTTTATGATATTTTTAGTTGTCCCAACCTATGGCATTGCCACTATTACTATAGCTGGCATTGTAATTTGTTGACGGATTAGATCCTGAAGTTTTTTTACGCAAAGCAAACTTGAAGTTATTATCAATAATAGTTTGAAGCAACAAGTCTGATTTATATTCCTGTCCTGTAGTACCACGGTTTGCGAAGTTCATGAAGATAAGTCCCAATCCGGCATTTTCTGCACGGTTCTGGAGTTCGTCAATACCTAACTGATTAAGGTCTTTGGTAAGAGTTATAATATCTTTATGTTCATTATGAGGTACAGTATGAGCTATATCTGCTGAATGCCACCCGTCAGTTCTATCACACCAAGCATAATATCCTCCAAGGTCATTCATAAACCATGTGTCATGATTTCCAGTTTTATAAGCTTCCAAACTCTTTTCAAACAGGGTCTTGATATATTTAATCTTATTCTCTTTAGAATCTTCTGCAGAGTATTTACCAGGACTTCCCGAAATAGGAGCATCAGGGCGAGTACAAGTATTTTTATCTGTCTCTGTTGATGACGTTACCTCCTGATATAACCAAGTCAACTGGCTTGAAGCATGCGGGTCATTCCAAGGCATAGACAAACCACCTTCTACATAAGCCTTTTCCCAAAGTGTATAAAGCATTGGAGCAGTACTAACTCCATTTATCATACCTGCACTATTATAATTACATTTCACAACAATCTTTCCAAAAACATCTCCTAATGTAGTATTTGGATTTATTTCTTCCTTGTAAACGACCTCAGCAGACATATTATTTATCGTAGTCTGCAAAGATTTCATCCAATCAACTTGTTCACCAGCACCATCCTGATATGTTATTAAAGTAAATGCAAATTCATTTTTTCCTTTATTCTTTGAGTCTTTCAGATAAGCAGAAATTTCACCCAATACATCTGTCAACGGCTTGTTGATTCTTGCGACAGTCAAAGAACCATCACGATTTCTGAAAGTCTGCAAAATAAATGCGCGCACACCATCCTTATACTGCTGTTCAATAGATGTTGCCTGGAAAGCATCAGCCTTAGATGTTCCATAAACTGGCGATTCTGCAGTCATCTTACTACCAGGTATAGAAAGCTCTGTCAAATATATATTCGGGTCGAGTGAATTCATCCAGTAAGCTGTTTCAAAATCAGTTTTCAATGCTGGCAATGTCACACGGTTTACTTTATGCTGAGCTATGGTAAACGATGTCCCGTCGGCAGCAACCAATGTTTTATGTACAGCACCTTTGGTTGTTGAAACAGTAATCTTGATATTTTTTGAATCAACATCCTTAGTAGGTAGCATGAAAGCTTTCACATACAATTTCTGGCCTTGTCCCAAAGTAACAAACTTTGTTTCATTACCCTCTTTCCAAGAGCATTCAATAGACAAATTATTTACTACCTTATCTTCTGTTTTTGTTGAGAAAGTTACAGTACTTCCTTCTGTATAAGCTTCATCAGTATCACTACCTGGTGTTATCTGGGCATGAAACTGACCAACAATTGGAGTTCCATCTGTTGTCTCAACATTTATATTGGTAAGGGTCAACGCTTCATTAGCATTTTCAGGTCCCTGTACAACTATTTCAAGTATTGTTGAAAGTGGTTTGAAATGCAAATCAATATTTGTTCCAACTTCAGTATTTGATTTTTTCTGACCACGGTAAGCATACATAAGTGCAAGTTCTGTATCAATATCTGCTTGCCAATTTCCGTCTTTGTCCTTATAAAACTTATTAACATCCTGATTTACCGGTATTTCCAAATCAAAAAAGCCTGTAGATTCTGTTCCTTTCACTCCTGAAGATGGATAAAAAGCATAAAACTTATGTAAATCTTCACTACCCCATTGTAAACCTGCGTCTCCAATTCTAGTTACAGCGGTTGCAGTAGAAGAATACGGTTCTGTCGTAGGAGCAGATATACGATAACGTGCTAGTTGTGAAGTTGGCATTGAAGCCTGTGGGCAATAGATAGCTATTTCATCTCCATCTTCCCAATAAACTGGGAATGTTCTTTTTACAGGATCTGGAGTCCCATAAATGGTTCTAGACTCAACCCCTTCCTCAGGTAATGAGCTACCAAATTCTATTTCATCGCCAGATTTAACAGGATTCTGTACCTCTGCAATTTTTTCCTCCTGGCAATTTGTCATAAAAAATGATGTAGCTATAGCTACTATTGAATATAATATTTTTTTCATAATCTTATTTCTTTAACCGTTAAAATGTACTTTGATCATCATCCCAACCAGTGCCGGTAAAATCTTGACTATTTCCAAAACCATGACCTTCAATTGTGACACCTTTGTCATGTCCATTATCAGGCTCAAACACCGAAGCCTTCTCCATGAATTCACTTTCCAACTCTACCTCCGTTCTCAAGGTCAACGGAGACTCATAAATTTTTCTCTTCATATATACCTCACTTTCCAAACAATTATTATTCAACATTTTACGTATTTACAACTTCTATTAATAACTCACTCTTTAAAATGCCCTATAGACCTTCAAAGGTACAGAATATTTTACAAATCAAAGAAAAATACAAAATTTTAACACAGAAAAAGTGCAAAAAACTTAATTTTTATCTTTTTACTACCTAAAAACCTATTTTTCAGCACCTTTTCCGTAGCCATAACCATAACCATAGCCGTAACCGTAGCCATAACCGTAGCCATAGCCATGACTCTTAAGTTCTGCTCCATTAAGTACAAGGGCCATATTCTTAAGCTTCTTTTCCTGATACAACTGTTCCACTTCAGGAAGCATACGCTTGTCGAGTCGTCCGGCACGGATAACAAATACAGTAAGGTCTGCAATACGGTTGGCAATTGCAGCATCAGCCACTATTCCTACAGGCACATTATCCACTATAATATACTCATAACGGCCTCTAAGTTCAGCTATAAGTTCATCCAGACGGCTGTCCATAAGAAGCTCTGCAGGATTAGGAGGAACAGGTCCGGAAACTATAAGGTCAAAGTTATCTGTCTTCTGGATTATTTCATCCACTTTTACAGACGGGTCGGACAGGAAGTTTGTTACACCCACCACATTCCGGTTAAAATGATGACTTAAAGTACCTTTACGTATATCAAGGTCCACCACAATCACTTTCTTCTTTGCATATACAAGACTCGTTGCCAAATTGTGCGAAATAAATGTCTTGCCGGCACCCGGATTGAATGATGTAAATGTTATCACCTGCATACCCTTATTCTTGTTGGCCATAAAAGACATATTGGTTCGCAAAATACGGAATGCTTCTGTCACCACGTCATTTCCCGATTCATTAACCAAAATCTTTTCCTTGCCTCTGCGCTTAGTCTTGGTACTGTTCTTGTCATAAGGTATCTCACCAAGATAAGGTACTGTCACAGCATTGGTAATATCTTTTCTGCTATGCACACGTGTATCCATAAACATAATCATCAGGAACACCGCACCAGGCAGAGCTATACCGATAAGGATTCCAAGAGCAAGAATCTTGTTTCTGTTTGGTGATATAGGGAATTTAGTAGCCTCAGCGCTGTCTATTACACGCGCATTATTGTCAGCCATCGCCTGAGAAAGGGCATTCTCCTCACGTCTGTTGAGCAAGAAAAGATAAAGAGACTCCTTAATCTTCTGCTGTCTTTCTATCGAAAGCATCTGGCGTTCCTTGGTAGGAATTGCCGCAACACGTGTCTTGGCACGCATTTCACGGTTCTGGGCATCGTTAAGTTTTACATTAATGCTTACTATCATATTGTCCACAGCCCTTATAATGCTCTGCTTCATTGCCCTCAGAGAGTTGTTGAGTTCTTCCACCACAGGGTTCTTGTCACTACTGTCGGCTATCAGGCGGTCACGCTTCAGCTTGGTTGCGTTATACAGGCTTATCTGGCTTTCAATATTCATGTCACTGATACCTGTATTTGCCGGAATCAAGTCTGTTTCCTTCTTAGGGTCAGTAAGATATTCCTTAATATATCCGGCCAGTCTGCGCTGTGTTTCCATCTCAAGAGCACTTTCGTTATACTTCTGAGACTCACTCATATACATACTTGCCGAAGAAGATATATCAATCACCTGATTCTCGCGCTTGAAGGATTCAAGGTCTGTTTCCACATCACCAAGTTCATTGCTTATAATTATCAGACGCTCATTTATGAAATTGGCGGTATTCACAGCTACCTGATTCTTGTCTTTTATAGTCTCCTCATTGTATACAGTAACAAGCATATTCAGAAGATCTTCGGCACGGGCTGAAGATGCATCCTTAACAGACAGTGTAAGAATGGAAGATTCCTCTTCCTCCTGTCTTATGCCCATATTTGCCTGAAATCCCGAAACCACAGCATCCACCGGAGTCTTGGTCACAAATATCTGTTCTCCCTTCCATGAAGCATTAAAGAAATTGGTAGGATTCACCACAATTCCACCATTCTTCATTTTCAGAGTATCACCCAAGTTCACCACATAACGTTCCTGAGCTTCCTTTACTGCAAAATCAGAAAGAATCACAGACTTTTCATCTCTTACCGTAAGTGTAAATGCAGTATAGCTGTTGTCCGACATATCAGGGAAACTTACACTTACCGGCGACTGTGTGTAAAGTTCCACAAGTCTCAGTCCGTCTTCCTTCTTATAGCTTATATCAGCATTTATACGGTTCACCACTTCACGCATCAGTTTCTTCGACTTGAACTGAAGTATCTCATTTGCTACATTAACCTTGTTGATATAGTTATCAAAACGGTCGAGTCCTCCGGAAGTAGTCTTGCTTGAAGGGTCCTTAATTATCACTGTAGCCTTCCCGAAATATACCAAAGGAGCACTTGCATACTTGTACCATGCCAGTCCGCCGAATATCAGAACAGAAAGCAGAAACCATTTCCATTTCGAAAGCAGATATAAAAGCAGGTCAAGAACATTAAGCCCCTGTTCGTTCTTGTTTTCCATAAAAAACTAAATTGAAAAAAATGAATAATAAAAATCCGTTACTTAAGAGCCCACATAAGTGAACATGCGGCAGTAACCATAGACAATATGAATGTAGAAATCTGCCATCCTCTGTCCTCTGTGTCTTTCTTCTTGTATTTAGGTTCTACATACACCACATCATTCTGCTGCAGATAAAAGCATGGAGAATCAAAAATATCCTTGCTTCTCAAATCATGAACAAACATCTGTCGTGCGCCGTTCACCTCACGTATCACAGTAACCCTGTCTATCTTTGCCTTGCTGGTAAGGTCACCGGCATTGGCTATGGCCTCAAGCAGGGTAATACGGTTTCCCGAAGAAGTGAAAGAGCCATTATGACCAACAGCGCCAAGAACAGTATATTTGAAGTTAAGAAGTTCCACCTGTACCAGCGGGTCCTTGATATAATTGTTGTTCACTATATTATCGGTAATCATACCCTTTATCTCATTCATTGTAAGCCCAGCCACATGGAGCTTTCCTAAGATAGGGAAATCTATATTACCTTCCACATCAACCAGATACCCCTTCTCATTCTGAGACAATACAGAATTTACATTACCACTGTTGTCCACCTGGAAATTTCCACCCTGAATATTAAACGGTATGGCAAGTTCAGGATTTTTGCAACTCACGGTTATACCCAATCTGTCGCCCACACGGACAGAAGATTCAATTTTAGTGTCATACATGTATTTTTCTCCCATGTGCATATCGTTCAGATAAACAAAATCCTTTCGCGAGCCACAAGAAGAGAGAAATAATACAGTCAGTAAACTGAACAGAACATAAAAATTCTTCATTTTTTTATTTTTTAGATATTATTTTTTAGTTTCTCCTTACATAATAAAGCGGCCTCCCTGTCGGGCAGGCAGTCCAATGTTCCCACAGTAACTTTATCTGTGATTTTCACAAGTATGTCACACAGGCAGTTATGCAAATGCCCGTCTTCACGAATTACAGAACAAGATGGCAGCAAAGTTACGAAAGCTTTTACATCTTTACAATAAAAAAATCTATTTATTGCTGCCTGCCTGAGCAGTACCGCTCCTTTCAAAGGGAAAGACAAGTTCTTATAACACTGGGTCTTTCCGCTCCACGGACTTCCATATATCCACACTCCGTCGCCTTTTACCCTTATAATGGGATTATCATCGTTCAAAAGGTAACATCCACAAAAACTGTTAATCCACAATGCCGAATGAGTACTTTTTCCGGTTCCGCTTTTTCCCATAAACATATAGGCCTTTCCATCGGCATATACGCATGAAGCATGAACAGATACCGCATCGTGTTCAAGTATAGCCTGAGAGAAAGCCATACGTACCATAGATGAGACCACCATACCTGTATATCGGTCATCCCAGTTCACGGTTGCCACCACATTTCTGAAGTCTTTGTCGGCTGTCATATAGTGCAAACATGAATTGTCACGTGCCTTAATCTCTATTTTATAGCCATCCTCCGTTACATGCAGACTAACATACCCCATATCGTTTACAGAATCATTGATGAACTGACTTTCTTCAGAACTCTCGGTATATGCATCCGATACATCCACCCTCATACATAACTCATCAGTCTTTTCATCATAATCCATATAACGGAAAGGAGCAAACGAAGGCAATAACACTTCCGCATCGGCAAATTCCGGAAGCACTATTTCAAAAACAAGGTCTGCAACCTTATAGTAATTTATATTCTTTATTTTTTCCATTGTCCGGCTGTTAATTCCATAATCAAACCTAAAATCTCTTTTGGAGCATACCTGAAGGCAAATTCCATATTTTCAGTCATGGCACACACTGTATTCCATTTTCTTTTCCACACAGACATATTTTCCGGTTTTACCGCGTCATTCCTGTGCAGGCCGAAATTTCCACCGCTTAAAACTATTTCTAAAAGTGATGCTGCATCAGTTTCCGGCACCGGGTAAGGAAGGTATTCCTTTTCAAGTCCAAGGTATCTGCACATAAACGAAAAAAGCAGTGCGTTCCATTTTTCAATTCCCAATTTAGCGGAAACAGACTTAAACTCAGCACCATCAATCTCCTTATGAAGACAGAAAGCGGCACGTGTCATATCACAAAGTTGTCTGAGTCCTATACCTCTGCCAATGGCATGCTTCAGGATATGTACATCGAGCAACAGGAAATTAATGAGAGGGGACGGAACAGTAACTTTTCCACCCTCACCCAAATCGGCACTTATAAAACCTTTTTCCTTTATCAGGCGCGACAGATATTTTCTGAGGAAAGGATTATAAATATCTATCAGCCTTGAGTGCTGCTCCACAATACAGCCGTTCCATCTGTACACCACACTACTGTCGGGCATAGCCTTTACACTGCATCCCAACTTCTTCATAATATCTGCGGCCTTACGGAAAGAATCCCTGTCGTGGAAATAAATATCCACATCTCCACACTCACGCACCAACGGCTCCTCATAATAAGCGGCCACTCCATGTCCCTTCTGCAATACCGGGAAAAGACCGTTACTGCCGAAAGTCTCCATCAGAGACCTGATACAGCGGCTCATAAGGCGGTTATGCTTTTCAATCTTCTCTACAGCCACAACCCACCTCATAAGGATTCTGTCGGACGGCATACATTCATCAGGCAGATTGCATATTCCTCTGTACACTATGCCGGTAACAGTCTGCATTACCGACATATCCATAACAGACTTCCACTCTCCTTCAGTAAGAGGGAATGCACTGAGGTCGGCCATATTCCTTTCATAGAGTCCGGAACAGACCAACTGCAAAAAGACCTCCACAACCCTGTGTCGGGCAATACCGTTCATCAGAATACCAGTCCGAATTTCTGCCACTCCTCAATCTGTCTGCATACATCATTAAGAGCGGTATCCTTTTCCACTTCATATTCAGAACACAACCAGTCTGCCAATCCGCATACAGAAATATCCTCTTCACTGATTTTTTTCCATATATCAGCAGCCACTTCATTAAGAGTGAACACATCCGTCATATTTACATTCTCCGACAATGCGTCCACTATCATATACCTACGTCCTATCTTACGCAATTTAAGTCCGGATTTAGGTTTAAAACATTTATTCAAGTCCATAAAACAAAATAATAATCAATTCAGAATTTTCTACCTGTAAGGATATAGTACAACGTAAGAATCACAATCTTTGTATCCTCCCAAAGGCAGCGTACCCTAAGATATTCCAAATCCATTTCAAGCCTGATAAGCATTTTCTCCATAGTATCTGTATATCCATTATACAATGTAGCTCTTGAAAAAAGTCCGGGATGCAACACATATAAGTCCTCATAATGAGGATTAACCGCACTTATTTTTTCTACAAAATACTTTCTTTCAGGCCGTGGTCCTACAAAACTCATATCACCTATAAGTACATTCCACAACTGTGGGATTTCATCCAGATGATGCACCCTCAAGAAATGCCCTATCTTAGTAAGCCTCTTATCTTCGTGCTCACACAAATGAGGCTTCCCGTCGGCTTCAGCCTTCTCGGTCATAGAACGCAATTTATAAAGATAAAACAATTTTCCCTTATATCCTACACGTTCCTGTCTGAAAATGACACTTCCTCCATCCTCAAGCTTTATCAGAATGCACGAAATCAAAAAGAAAGGGGAAGATACTACCATACCGAATATACTGACAATTATATCTAATAGTCTCTTGAAGAACCTGTAATACAAAGGTGCATTATCCACATACTTAACACTACTACTATCACTCATAAACCACCATATAAACTTAAACATCTATTTATCATTCTCTCTCTCGTAAATTCATTCTCGTATCTTAATCTTGCATTGTTGGCATATACCTCATACCTGCCGCCATCCACCACATTCATTATAGCTTCAGCAAGAGCCTTAGAGTTCTTAGGCTCAACATTCAGGCCAGAGACACCGTCCTCATTAACCCATGAGACCCCCGAATGCGGAATACGCGTAGCCACTACAGGCTTTCCGCACGACATGGCTTCAATCTGCACTATTCCGAAAGCCTCCGTCTTCTGTACGCTGCTCATACAGAACACACTGCACGCACCATAATATGCAGGTAAATCCTCATCACTCACACGTCCTAACAGCTCCACCTTTCCGTTAAGTCTAAGTCCGTCTATCTCAGACTGCAGTTCATTTTTCAGGACTCCGCTTCCGCCTATCAGCACCACATAGCTGTCATCAAGATACTTCGCAGCCTCAACCAGCCACCTGTATCCCTTGTAAGGCACTAATCTGCCAAGCGAGAACACAATTTTCTTCCCCGCATACCGGCGTTTTATCTCCTCTGCTCTTTTTTCATCCACACACACCTCATCAATACCTATAGGCAAGCAGAAAGTCTTGTCCTGAAAATCCCTGAGGAAAGGAGATTCGGCAAGATAAACAGGAGTAGTACCCACTATCCTGTCGGCCCTGCGCAGCAGCCATCTCTGCAATGGCTTGTACAACTTAAGAAGCCATTTCTGCTTTTCAATATCACTATGCCAGTGAAGCACTACCTTACCCTTATAGCCGGAACAGAACAATGCCAATGCAGCCATAGGATCCGGATGATGGACATGTATTATATACCCCAGTTCGGGATAAAATAGCGATTAGTTGCATGTGAAGACAGATACGCGAGTTCTCTTCCCATGCCATCAGACATGGGCTGTATATAAAGAATCGAAAGTGATTATTCTGTCCTTAGAACAATGTAAGTTGCTTC
>JAXEBI010000145.1:0-19943 GCA_034094155.1 Phocaeicola sp. | reverse complement strand
TTATCTGACAATTTATTGTATACGTTTTTTGGCCGCGTAGCTCAACTGAATAGAGTAGCTGACTACGGATCAGCCGGTTACAGGTTTGAATCCTGTCGCGGTCACTTTAACTTATCTGACAATTTATTGTATATGTTTTTTGGCCGCGTAGCTCAACTGAATAGAGTAGCTGACTACGGATCAGCCGGTTACAGGTTTGAATCCTGTCGCGGTCACAAAAAATAAGGGTAGTCTACCACCAGACTACCCTTTTTCCTTTTAAACAACTAACTACCTTATAAAAAACTAATACATAGATAAAAAATTAAATCTTTAAAAATTCAAAAACATATAACAACAACTTTCACAAGTTTTCTTTTACATAAATTCTTATTTTACTCAGATTTTTCTTTTAATTATTATATTCGTCGTTTATTATATTCATCGTTTGCTCAGATTATTCTTTTAATCAGATTCTTTTAATTAAATTCTCTTCTTATTTAATCACTAATATAGGTGTACGTGAATGGAATATCATCTTCCGAGCTATACTTGGGTTAAATAATCTGGCAAATACATTACGCTTATAATTAGAAATACACAATACATCAATATTCTGCTGCTTGACATATTCATCAAGATTGTTTAGAATATGGTCTTCAGGTATTATACTGTAATTGATAGTCAACTCAGGATACTGTTTCTTGAAATATTCCTTTATACCGGAAAGCTTTATCTCGTTCCATGTACGCCTGCCTTCATCTGAATTAAGGTGTATAAAGAATATCTCAAACTTGTAGCTCTTGAATGTAGTTATTAGAGAATCGAAAGCCAACAAATCCCTCTGGTCGAAGTTGGTGATAAATGCTACCTTGTTTATATCCTTGAAATTGGTGAGTTTGGCTTCTTCTGGAATGGAATATACAAATACCGGACTACGGTCTATAACCTCGGCTGTAACGCTACCCAACAGTCCGTATTCCTCTACTCCCTCTCCACGTGTTCCCATAACTATCATTATAGGCTTTTCTTCTCTTGCATAATACAGAATCTCCTCTTCAGGAACTCCTTCACGCAACAGACAAGTATATTTAACCTTCGGCAATTTTTCTTCCGCCATAAGCTTGTCGATGGTATCGGTAAGTTCTTTTAAACGGCTATGGACATTATCGAGCATACTCTTTATACCCATTTCGGCTTCAACTGGCATACCGTATCCCTCGGTGGCATATTGCAGACTTGGCATATACACCGGACTGAAATATATATGCATCAGGACAACATCGGCATGAATCTGACCAGCGAAGTTTATACCAAACATACATGCCTTGAGAGAATAGTCGGAAAAATCGACCGGTATCAATATAAAGTTATTCTTTTTCTTGTTTTCTTCTTCGTTGAGATTCTCTTTTACAATGTCTTCGGCCAACCATGCAGAACTTTCTATAATGTTAAGCGCGCGTGGCAAATCACTTTCCTTTATACGGATTCTTACACCGGAAGAAACTACAGGCTGTATAAGGTTTACATTATGTATATAAGCCTCTATACCTTCATTTTCAAGCACATTTTTCAGGATCTGAGCCTTGGAATATGTGAGAATAGCTAATGTTACCAATTTTTCTTCCATAATACTTGTTTTAAAGGTTATACATTTATAAGATGTGGATTACACTGAAAGGGAGTAAGCGATACCAAGGATACTATATATAATATAGGAATACAGTATCCTTTAGTATCATAATACTTTATGTACAAGAAATTAATACTTTATGTACAAGAAATTAACTCTTAATGTACAGAAATTAGTACTTTATGTACATGAATGTTGTGTGTGTGTGAGCTTGTGAATAGCAGAATATAAGATGAGGCTCATCTTATTCTTCCGCCTTTTCCTGGAGAATTTTCATGGCCTTGTCTAAAACAGTAGTGTCATCAAGCATCACCAAACCACCGTCAGGTCCCGGTTCAAGATGAATACCTACACACTTGCCATCCTTGAAATTCTGACCTCCAAAAAAGTTTCTTACTGTTTCTACCGACAGATTCAGTTCATCGGCTATACGGTGCATACTGCCTTCAGGCAACGAGTCTTTTATATTTCTTAATTCATTGAAAGTAATTGTTCGCATCATAGTAATTTAAGTTTAAAGTGTTAAACGATTTTGTTATTTATCTCGATTATAAAGGTAGATTTTTTTTTTGAATTAACAAAAAAAACGGGAACATTTTTGTCCCGTTTTATGTATTTATGTAAACCATACGAATGTCGGTTTTGTGAAGATGCGAAAGTGTGAAGGTGTGAAAGTACTTTTTTTATAATTGTTTATGTTATAAAAAAGAGACTACAGATGCATGGTCTTGGCTACTATCATACCGACAATAATTGCCGTAAAATATGTAAGCAAAAGCACTATATACAGTATATTCAGACTTGTGAACTCATATCCTCCGGCCGAATATTGGCTTGAGATAAATTTAGGCTGGATAAAAAACTTGTTTCTTATGAACCTGAACAGGAAAAAAACCAGTAATCCGCACAAACATCCGTCGAGTGCTCCGAAAAATACATCTCCCGGGTAATGTACTCCCAAATATACTCTCGAATATGTAGGAATGAATGCCCATAAAAACATCATAAGGGTAAGACGCCAGTCTTTTACTATAAGCGAAATAAATGTTGCCAGAGCGAAAGTATTGGACGCATGACTTGATATGAATCCGTACTGCCCTGCCCTCATATCATTTACGGTTCTTACCATATACATTATCTCAGGGTCCTGAGTTGGACGGAAACGCAAGAAGTATGGCTTGCATATACCCGATGCGGTCTGATCGGCCAATGTAATTACAAGCGCTATCATTACTATGAGTGTAAGTCCAACCTGCCATTTATTGTTCTTGAGTATAACATACAGCAATGCAATGGCAGCAGGAATCCATGTCTTGGTATTGGTTACCACACACATAAAACCATCCCAAAACAAAGAATCACTTCCGTTTATCGTAAACAAAATATTTTTATCAAGTTCTATAAGTTGCTGTATGTCCATTACTTCTACTTATTAATAAGTTCAATTATAATATCTGGTATTTTTATAAAAAAATATCGTGATATATACAGAATAAGAGACTTTATGTCAGCTATTGAGTTATTACCTCAGGAGTAACACGAAAACTGCACTGTTCTTATTCCGTAAATATCACATTATTTTTAACTATATATAAATCATATAATCCTTATAAGATTTACTTATTGTTATCAGATTTACTTACTGTTATCAGATTAATTTACCGTGATAAGGTGTATTTACCTGATAAGGTTTACTATCTGATAAAGTTTACTGACCTCTGTCTGATAAGGTTTACTGACCTCTGTCTGATATGCATATCCTTATCAGATCTGCTCAATGCTTGATGCCGGTACCCATCCTTTACTACCGTCCTCAAGACACACCTCTTTCCAGCCTTTCATGGAATTGTCGTCTATAAAGACCTTGGTTCCTTCATGAAGCACAAAAAGGTCTGTTCCGCTATCGTCGGGAGTACTCTTCACTGTAACAGAAGGAGTCATGATAACAGCTCCTGTACGACTCATAAGCTTATCTTTCTGTGCATCGGCAAACATATTTCCCACTACAGTAAACAGCAGGAATACAACAGCCAGCGAGAATCCTACCTTCTTGATAAAGATTTTACTTCCGAATATATATGCCGAAACAGAAAGCAGAAAAACAATGAAACAGAAAATGGAAGCCTTAGCCCATGCTGACTCACTCATCATATCACGGAGCCCGTTTGCCCATGTTACAATAAAGACTTCACTTTTTGGCGTAATCTTATCTATGGTCTTGCTCTTGGCCATCTCAAGATTGTAACGGATATCCTCATCGCCCGGAGAAAGCAGCAGAGCACGTTCGTAATTAAGAACTGCCTTGGCTATATTCTTGTTCTTATAATAGCTGTTGCCCAAATTATAGTATATAACAGCCGATTCCAGTCCCGAAGACAAGACAGACTCATATTTTTCTATAGCTCCGGTAAAATTATTCTCCTGATAGAGCTTATCTGCCTCAGTCTTTATTAATGAAGCCGAGCCGGAATCATAAGAAACAGCAGCCGTACTTCCTGATGCCTGTTCGTCTGATAAAGATGAAGTAGCGGCAGAACCGTCGGATACATCAGATACAGATTCTGATACATCAGACACAGATGAAGTAAGGACTGAATCTTCGGATGCGGTATTCTCTGATGTCTGACCAGCAGGAACCGGCAAAGCAAAAGCAGAAGATACTCCCATAAAGCAAGTCAGGAGCAAGGAAGCAAATACGGTCTTCATCATAAAAGGACGACGGAGCACCGAATGAAAAGATTCTGTATATCTGCTATTTGAAAAAACTGATAAATTTCTCATATCCATATAACTCCTATCCTTTTAGCGTTTAATACTATTTTCCATCTTACTTATCACTTCTATTGAAGCAGAATAAACCTTATCCATAGCTTCATTCTGATTTCCCGGAGCATATCTTGCAAACTCACATTCATTCAGAGTATCAATAAACTCCTTGATGAGATCGGCCGATACACCATAGGCTGTAAGTTCAGATTCGATATTGTCTTTAGAAAGTTTTGAAACCGGAATATTAAGCTTGTCGCTGATATATCCCCACAAAGCTTTAAGCACTTCATCATAAAACTCGTTAGTCTTATTTTCAGAAAGAAGTTTGCCGGCAAGTTTCATTCTCTTAGTGGCAACTTTATTGGCTTTCTTTGTCTTTAACTTAGCTACATTGGCATTTTCTACAGCCTGCTTTCTGTATATCACCACAAAAGCTACAAACAAGACAAATGGTATGATATACCACAAATAATATGCAGTAGTTCCAAAGAAATAAATTCCTTTCTGGCGAAGAGCTGTATTGCCTGTCTTGATAAAGAGAATATCAGTACCAAGAACCTTCACATTCTCCTTATTGGTAAAGTCGGCTATAACCTGCTGGGCATTTCCGCTACCCTCACCTTTGGCAACCTTAAGAGTATAAGAATCTGTTTTCAGAGTCTTGTAAGTTTCCGACTTGATATCAAAATACTTGAACTCAATGGCCGGTATAGTGAAATCACCCGCATGACGAGGAATGGCAAGATACTCTATAGTCTTAGTTCCTGAAAGTCCGTCGGGAGTAAGCTGGAAATCATCATTGATTTTAGGATCGTAGACTTCAAAATCGGCGGGGAACTTAACTTCCGGAGCACTTACAAGCTTCATATTTCCTGTACCGCTCACAGTAAGTTTGATAGTAACCGCATCATTGGCCTTTAACTCTGTAGCGCTGATGCTTGAAGAAATCTTGAAATCTCCCACTCCACCTGAGAAGCCTTCAGGTTTGGTTGGCAAAGCCTCAACATTCAATACAAGTTTAGGAGCCACAATTTTTTTCTGTACCTCTACATAACCTCCACCATTGAAGAAAGCCTCAAACGGGTCGTCGGATACAGCCACACGCTGAGCTACAACAGCATCGAAAGTCACAGGAGGTATTTCAAGCTTACCTGACTTCTGAGGGAATAATACATACTGACGATATACCACTGTATTATAATTACGTCCCTTATAATGTTCGAGTTTGAAACTCTTCTGAGCCGGCAGTTCAACTTCCTGAATATAGAATCCCTGCTGGTCGGACATCTTACCGATAAGCTGGCGCAAGTCTACTGTAGTATATGCCTTATAAGTTACCAATATAGCCTCCTGCTCGTGAACCTTAGTCTTAGTAGCATTAGTCATAACAAACAGGTCCTTATCTGAAATTTTGCTTCCTGCCATCTGGCCGCGTGAAGCGTTTCCACCCTGAGATCCACCATTAGAACCACCCTGAGAAGCCTCACTTTCCTTATCCTTAGGCAATACCTTTATGGTAAGCGGATTTGAGAATATCTTCTTACCATCATATTCAATACTTGCCGAAGGTATGGTATACGTACCCTCAGCACCAGCCATCAGAATATAGGTATAAGTGATAGAACGGCTTGAAGACACCTTACCGTTTATTATCTGAGTACTGCTCTGCTGAGAACGGCTCGGTCCCATAAGCACATCAAACCCCTTGGCCTGAGGAGCAAGAAAATCCTTAACATCCTGCGAGTTTACGGTATACGTCAGTCGGAACTGGTCGCCACTCACTACCACATCCGGGGCAGAAGCACGGAGAGTCACCTCATCATCGGCCCATATCTGCAGAGATGCAGTAATCATCAATATCAAGAAAATACATTTTCTAATCATTGTTTATATTTTTTTATTTGTCTCAATTAAATAGTAGAGTAAATTGTAGAACAAGCAACAAGCAGATTGTAAAACAAGTCCCCAACCATCCTACCAGTCTTTTTCAAGTTTCTTGCCAGCCACCTGCAACTGTTTCTTCACCTTGTCCTGCACATCCTTTTCATCCTGCATGGCAGCACGAAGCAACTGTTCGGCATTTTCTTTCGACATTTCGTCCTTATTCTGCTGCTGTTGCTGATTCTGGTTCTGATTCTGTTGTTTCTGATTCTGATCCTGCTGGTCCTTATTCTGTTCCTTCTCGTCTTGTTTCTGGTCTTGTTTCTGTTCCTGCTGATCCTGATTCTGCTGCTGTTGCTGCTGATCTTTCAGCTGTTTCTGCGCAAGTACCAGATTATATCGCGTCTCATTATCCTTAGGATTATTCCTGAGCGATTCCTTATAAGCTTCGATACACTGCGGAAGCTGTTTCGACGACTGAAGTATTACCCCCATATTATGATAAATCTGTGCAAGCTTGGACTTATCCTTTTCGAGTCGGGCAGCAGCCTCAAACTGTTCCATAGCCTCCTTGGCCTTCTGCTGCATAAGAAGAGAATTACCAAGGTTATACATGGCATCCGAAGACTTCGGATTAATTTCGAGTGCCTTGCGGTAATCAACCTCAGCCTTTACAAACAAACTGTCGGCATACAATTTATTTCCGCTTCTCAAGTAATCCCTGTCTGTTTTCTGAGCAAAAGCCCCCGCCGAAGCAAGAAGCATTACTCCAATAAAATATCCTTTTCTGCACCACATAATCAATCCTTATTAAAAAGTTTGACATTTTTGAAAAGCGGGTTCTTTCTGTTGAGCAACATAACATCGGCAGCCAACAATATAAGAGCCAGCCAGGCCAACACATCGAACTGCTCGTCGAACTCGGTAAACACCTGAGTTTCCACATCAGCTTTAGCCAATTTATTTATCTCCGCGTTAAGAGCCTTCTCGGCAGCATTAGTATTATCTACACGGACATAAATACCATTTCCGGCCTTAGCCACCTCCTGACACATCTGCTCATTAAGTCGGGTTACCACCACATTACCATCCTTGTCGCGGCGGAAATCATTTGTACCCTCAACCGGAATAGGCGAGCCATCAGGCGAACCAACTCCAAGCACAAAAACCCTTACACCTTTCTCGGCAGCATGTTTTGCAGCCTCTACAGCTCCTCCCTCATGATTTTCACCATCAGTAATAAGCACAATGGCACGTCCTACACCTTCATTAGGAGTAAAACTCTTCATTGCCAGATCAATGGCACCACGTATATCGGTACCCTGAGTAGAAATCAGTGAAGGAGAAATAGTTTCGAGAAACATCTTGGCAGAAATATAATCACTGGTAATAGGAAGCTGAGTGAAAGCCTCTCCGGCAAACACAATCATAGCCACCTTATCATTATTAAAAGTCTCTACAAGACGTGAAACCAACTTCTTCGATTTTTCCAGACGGCTTGGAGTAACATCCTGAGCCAACATAGAATTCGAAATATCAAGAGCCACAACGGTCTCCACTCCCTGACGCTTTACAGTCTCCATCTTCGATCCGAACTGTGGGCGAGCCAGCATAAAAATCACCATAGCAAGAGCCGCAGTTACAAGCCAGAATTTCACATCGGGTCTGTACTTCGACACATCGGGCATAAGATGAGCCAGCAATTCAGGGTCGCCATACTGACGCAGTTTCTTCCTTCTTCTATAATTAGTATAAATATAGAAAGCCACAAGAAACGGCAGTATGATCAATAAATACAAATATATCGGTTCTCCAAATCTAAACATGGCATAAATATTTTAACAATTCTGCTCACGGAACACATTACATAAATTACGGAATCTTTTTTAATACAGTATTACGAAGAATAATTTCGAGCAAGATACAAATGAAAGCCACAAGAGCAAACACTTCATATTCCTCTTCCCTCTTACTGAATTCCTTAACATTCAATTTAGTTTTCTCGAGTTTATCAATTTCCTCGTAAACCTCCTTCAACTTAGAGTTGCTTGTTGCGCGGAAATAATTTCCGTTAGTTTCGGCAGCAATCTGAGTAAGAGTCTGTTCATCTATTTCCACAGGAGTCTGCACATACTGCACTCCGGCATATGTCTGCATAGGATACGGAGCTGTTCCGTTTGTTCCCACACCAATGGTATACACCCTGATACCAAACTGTTTGGCTATTTCGGCAGCAGTAAGCGGTGAAAGTTCACCACGGTTATTCACACCATCGGTAAGCAGAATGACAACCTTCGACTTAGCCTTACTGTCCTTAAGTCGTGTAACCGCATTAGCAAGTCCCATACCTATGGCAGTACCATCCTCTATCATACCACGGAAAATCATATCACAGCTCACACTCTGGAAGAGATTAAGTAAGACACCATGATCGACAGTAAGCGGACACTGGGTAAACGATTCGCCGGCAAAAATAGTAAGACCTATATTATCATTAGGTCTGCCATTAATAAACTCGGCAGCCACCTGCTTTGCAGCTTCCAGACGGTTAGGCTTAAGATCCTCGGCAAGCATACTGGTAGAAATATCGACAGCAAGCATTATATCGATACCTTCAATTTCAGTATTCTGCCAGTTATCCGTAGTCTGAGGTCGTGCAAGAACAAGCACTATCATTACAAATGTCACCAACCTAAGCAAGAAAGGAGCATGAAGCAGATAAACCTTCCAACTCTTGGGAGCATTCATATACATGCGAGTAGTAGAGACCTGCAGAGTCGCTTCTGTACGTTTTCTGCGCATAATATACCATACGATATACGGAATGAGCAGAATCAGTAAAAACAGATATTCAATATTAGCAAAAATCATAATTCCAATTTTAATCCAATTCTCCAATAAATTCTTCCCATCAGAAGAACAGGTCTACAATACACTTCACTGCCACATAAAGAGCAGCTGCAGCAGCTACACCGGTAACACATATACTGCATATAAGAGCGATACGTCCCTGTTTAGAGCGTTTTTCCTCCACCTTAATCTCTGTAGGTTCCTTCTTCGCATTAGGATCCTCTTCAATTTTGGTCTCGTTGATAAAGTCTACCGCGCTGACAAGGTTCATATCGTTTTCATTCATCATAGGAGCATGCTTTGCAAACTTCACGAGATCGGCAGTTTCGAACAGATACTTCAGGTCCTTGAGCGAATCTTTGTCCTTTTCCTGAAGCAGACGTTCAATTATCTCGGAAGAAGTCATCTCAAGCGCATTAAATCCGAATCTATCCTTAATATAATTACGTATTACATCAGTAAGTTCAGTATAATACAACTTAGGATCTTCACGCTGCACATTCTTATTAGCCTTAATTTCCTCTATCTGCTTCATGGCAGCCTGATGCGGCGGCAACTTAGGTTCCACCCTGATAATTCTGATAATAGGCTTGTTGTTTCTGAATCTGACGATAAAGAACACACATGCAGCCCCCATAACCAACATCAGTATAAAGGCATACACCATAGCATCTATATCATCCCATGTGATAGGCACATCCACAATATTCTTCGGTCCGAAAAACTGTTCGGGATGCAAAGTATCGACAGGGATAGAATACACTTTAAGAGCAAGCGACTGTGACTTATATACCTGGCTGTCTACCATAACCTCCAGAGGAGGCAGATAATACAAAGCCGAATCGAACGAAGTAATAGTATACTCCTGCTTGATAAGCCACCTTTTATTATCGTTGAGCAGCTGAGTGTCAGGTTTAGCAATATCGAGCACCTCCACCCCTCTCACAAGAGTATCATTAATGACCGGCAAGCGCAGATTACGGTTGGCATCCATACTCACTTCAAGATGAATCTTGGTCTGCTCACCCACGAGCAGTTCGAGCGAGTCAATCTTGGCATCCACAGTAACCTGTCCCTGTGCAAGAGCCGGGGCAGAAGAAGCAAGAGCAAGGCACGCCATCACAGCAGCACGGCGGATAAACCCGAAGCAACGCCCCATAAAAGAATCCCCTTGTCTGCAGGCAATATCATTGCAAACACCCGAAACTTTACGGCAGTCACCAACAATATCACCTTCCTTCATTGCTGCATTAGCTATTTCCATTGCCGGATTAGCTTCCTTCATTTCTGAATTAGCTTCTTCCACTGCTGCATTACAAAATATAAACAAATTCTTCTTCATCTCACCATCAATTTCTTTTAGCAAATAAGTTGAGCAAGGCCTTCACATAATCCTGGTCTGTTCTGACAGAAACCGAATCAACATTACATTTGGCAAATGTATCATTAAGTTTCAACTGTCTTTCCATCCACCACTCATGATGAGCATTCCTCAACGCCTTCGACGATGTATCAATCCACTCCTCATGACCAGTTTCGGCATCACGTACCAGCATCAGTCCCACGTCGGGCAACTCTTCCATGCGTCTGTCGTACACCTGTATAGCCACCACATCATGCTTTCTGTTGGCTACGGTAAGAGCATTCTTAAAATCATTATCATCAATAAAGTCGCTCAGCATAAAAGCCGTACACCTTTTCTTCAGCACATTGGTAAGATACTCGATAGCACACTGCAAATTAGTCTTATTGCTTTCCGGTTTAAAATCAAGCAATTCTCTGATGATATACAAAATATGTTTACGTCCTTTTTTAGGCGGAATAAATTTCTCTATTCTGTCTGAAAAGAAAATCACACCTATTTTATCATTATTCTGTATAGCCGAGAAAGCTACAGTAGCAGCAATCTCAGTTACCATATCCTTTTTCATCTGTTTTGATGTACCGAAGTCAAGACTGTTCGATACATCCACCATCAGCATAACAGTGAGCTCACGTTCTTCCTCGAATACCTTTACGAATGGCTTGTCGAATCTCGCCGTAACATTCCAGTCGATATCCCTCACATCATCGCCATACTGATACTCCCTAACTTCGGAGAAAGCCATACCCCTACCCTTGAAGGCAGAGTGATACTGGCCGGCGAAGATATTACTTGACAGACCTCTTGTCTTGATTTCTATCTGGCGGACCCTCTTCAATAATTCAGTAGTTTCCATTCTAAGTATTTTTTGAACATAATGAACAAAAGAGCAAGCTGGCTAAATAAGTTAGCCACGTATGCAATGCAAGCTATATTAATACAAACCATATTAATACAAACCATATTAATGCAAGCGATATTAATGCAGCTATATTAATACAAATAATATTATTAATGTAAGAGCATAATACAAATACATAATTATTAATGCATGCATACAAGAAATACGTGCCAATTTAAAATCAAGGCACTTCAACCTTATTAAGAATCTTGCTCACGATTTCATCAGAAGTCACATTAGTTGCCTCAGCTTCATAAGTCAGTCCGATACGATGACGCAATACATCATGAGCCACGGCACGCACATCTTCAGGGATGACATATCCTCTGCGTTTGATAAATGCGTAACTGCGAGCAGCAAGAGCAAGATTAATAGAAGCACGAGGAGATCCACCAAAGCCGATAAGACTCTTAAGCTCCTTCAAGTCATACTTTTCAGGATAACGAGTAGCAAAAACAATATCAGCAATATACTGTTCGATTTTCTCGTCAAGATAAACCTGTCTTACTACCTTACGCGCTTCAAGAATATCCTCAGCTTTCAGGATAGGTTTGATTTCCACTTTTTCGCCCGAAATATTCTGTCGGATGATTTTCTTTTCTTCCTCAATCTTAGGATAATCTATAATAACCTTCAGCATAAAACGGTCCACCTGAGCTTCAGGCAACGGATATGTACCTTCCTGTTCTATAGGGTTCTGAGTAGCCATTACAAGGAAAGGTTCAGGCAAGCGGAAAGTTTCCTTGCTCAATGTAACCTGACGTTCCTGCATTGCTTCAAGAAGAGCACTCTGAACCTTAGCAGGAGCACGGTTAATTTCATCGGCCAATACAAAATTGGCAAATATAGGACCTTTTTTAGCGATAAACTGCTCATCCTTCTGACTATATATCATAGTACCGATAACATCGGCAGGGAGCAAGTCGGGTGTAAACTGCACACGGCTATATTTTGAATCGATAAGAGAGGCCATAGTCTTGATGGCAAGGGTCTTAGCCAATCCCGGCACACCTTCAAGAAGAATATGTCCGTCAGAAAGCAAGCCAATAAGCAATGATTCAACCAAATGTTTCTGTCCCACAATAACCTGATCCATACCTGTCATCAGATTAGTAACAAACGCGCTCTGGCGTTCAATCAATTCGTTTAATGCACGAATATCAATAGCTTCAGCCATAATTCCTTGTTTATTTAATAGTTTTATTTTCGTATTAGTTATATCAAATCTTCACTAAATCTTTATTTAGAGCACCCAAAATTACATTATTATGTTAATTGGCACAACTAATATTTATTAAAAAATCATACTTCTGTCCCTATTTAAGTCTTTTTTATCATATAAATAGGTTTTTATGTGGAAATGTGAATTAAGTTAAATAAAAATACTTTCCATCGCGATACAAAAAAACATATCGGAAATGAGATAATACATCAAATGAAATAGTATATCAAATGAAATAGTATATCAAATGAAATAGTATATCAAATGAAATAGTACATCAAAACGGAATAAAGTTAGATTATAATGATATTGAGATAAAAGGAATAAAAAACGGTATCCGGATAAGAGAACTTATTTATCCGAATACCGTAACTATACTGTAACTGTATCATAATTATACTGCAACTATACAGAACTATATCGCAATAAACAGCAATAATATATAATAAAGTAAATATATATGTCAATATGACCTGACAAGAAACAATAGCATAGCATAAAAAACTACTTTTCAACAGGCTCAAGCATAGGAACCTTTATGACAGTACCAATAGGCACATTATCAGGATTTTTTATGATATCCTTATTATGTTTTACGATATATGGCCACAACTTTTTGTTTCTGTAGAAGTTGTAAGCCACCTTAGCCAGAGTATTCCCCTTCTCAATAGTATGAGTACCCATCGTACCCACAATTTTATATCTAACTGTATCAGTAAGATATTTCACATTATTTTTTTGCTCTGAATCTGAAGAATCCGGCTCAGATTTATGTTCAGAATCAACATCAGATCCAAGTACAGGATAAGTTCCAGGAACAACATCAGTTTCGGGAACAACATCAGTTCCGGAAACGGAATCAGATTTAAGAACAGAGTCAGATTCAGAAGTCGATACAGATTCAGAAGCAGAAACAGTATCAGGTATTCCGGACCGAACTACAGATTTCCGGTTGTCAACAGTATCTGATAATATTTTATTTTCACTGATATACTCCATCACTTCTTCGGGAATATATCTTCTGCCGGACAACAGGCTCCACACTACACCGCCACCTACTATTATTCCCACAAAAAGAACAGTAGCTATCATACACCATGGAGTAACAAACCTTTTCTTACCGGATGCTGACTGTTCCGGGTCTTCTTCCATTCGATAAGTTGGAATCGGCCCATGTCCTGTTTTCTTTGAGAATTCAACTTCAGATTCTGCCTCAATATCAGATTCAGCCATAACTTCAGAATCATCTCTAACTTCAGAATCATCCCTAACTTCAGATTCTGCCCTAACTTCAGGTTTTGCTTCAATCTTAGATTCCAATTCAACCTCAGATTGCATTCCTCCTTCATCTACAGTCTCACCACTGACATCAACTTTACTTTCTGATTCTGACTCTGATTCAGATTCAATTTCAGTTTCCAAACTCTGATTTGAGTAATTTTCAGTTGCAGACATCTCTTCCACTCCTTCCGCAGCTTCAGACTCTGACCTATCAGAAGAATCGTTTAAATCGGAAGAATCGGATAAATCAGACAAATCAGAAGCGTCAGAAGACTCCACTTCCGTTTCATCTATATCATCGAAATGAGTATTCTCATTGAGAATCACAGTCTCGAAATGCGAAAAAGGCTTGTTTACGGCATCACGCAAGGAAGCCTCCGGAGTAAATGATATCTTAGAATACGAAGCAATATTCTTCTTCTCACCAGAGTTCACATCAACAATAGTCCTCGGTTCGACGTCAACAAGCTTGAAAGTGCCCAATCCCTTGATTCTTACATACCTTTCTTTTTTAAGACACTCTTCAATCAGTGCAAAGAATCCGGCCACAAAAGCATCAGCATCCGTTTCCTCCATCCGGTGTCTTGATGCAAGCAGACGCGATAATTCCTCTAACGTAAATTTATCATTCATACAAAGAAAAACATTAAAAAGTGCATTAAAAAGCGCATTAAAAAATAAATGAGATGTATTATGTATGTATTAAAGCTACAAAATCTAAACTCTATTCATACTATTATTATACTATTCCATAGAATTCAGCCTCTCTTTAAGAGCTACAGAGGGCTTGAAAGAAAGAATAAGTTTTGGAGGAACAAGCATACGCTGCTTTGTAGCAGGATTAACAACTATACGTTCCATTTTCTTTTTAACCTCGAATGTGCCAAAGCCCTGAAACGCAGCAGTCTTACCATCCTGCAGTTCGGCCGAGAGGATATCAGTAAGCGATGCCACCAACTGAGTGGCATCCTTATTGGTATATCCTAATCTTCTCGACAATTCTGTTGTAAACTCTTTACTGTTCATTAAAGAAAGAAATAAAAAAACAAAAAGTCAGTCAAACCTTCAGAGAAGCATCAGTCTGTAATTTTTCCGTAAAGGTCAAAATCATCAGCATCCTCTATAAGGACATTGTAGAACTCTCCAATATTAAGTTTGTCTGCCTTAATAAGAACCTCCGGATCCACTTCCGGCGAATCAAACTCCGTACGGCCAATATAATATTCACCTTCCTTACGGTCAATAATAACCTTAAAGGTCTTGCCTATCTTATTATGACTCAATTCAGCCGAAATTTCCTGCTGTAAAGCCATCAGTTCATCAAGGCGACTCTGCTTGACTTCTTCAGGAATCTCATCGGTATAATTCTCTGCCGAATATGTACCCTCTTCCTCAGAATACGCAAAAGCACCCATACGGTCGAACTTGGCAATTCTCACAAACTCCTTCAACTGCTCGAAATCATCCTCACTCTCACCCGGATGCCCCACCATAAGAGTTGTACGTAGATGAATACCCGGCACCTCCCTTCTGAACTCCTCCACAAGGCGGTAAGTTTCCTCCTTAGTAACATGACGTCTCATCTTTTCAAGCATATTGTCGCTGATATGCTGAAGTGCGATATCCATATACTTACACACATTATCATTCTCCCTCATCACCCTGAACAAGTCTCTCGGGAATTTGGCAGGATAAGCATAATGCAGACGAATCCATTCCACGCCAGGTATTTGCGCCATACGTTCTATAAGTTCAGGAAGCATCTGCTTTTTATAAAGGTCCACGCCATAATAAGTCAGTTCCTGAGCTATCACCTGAAACTCCTTAACCCCTTTAGAGACAAGCAGTCTAACCTCATCAAGAATCTCCTCCATAGGGCGGGACACATGACGTCCGGTAATAATAGGAATGGCACAATAAGAACACTTACGGTCGCATCCCTCAGAAATTTTCAGATAAGCATAATGTTTAGGAGTAGTCTGATGTCTTTCTATGGCAAATTCAGAATGATAAGCCTTTCCAAGGTCATCAAGCAATTCATTCCAGTTGAATTTTCCATAAAACTTATCCACCTGCGGTATCTCCATCTGCAATTCCTTGAGATACCTTTCCGAGAGACATCCCATCACATAAAGTTTTCTGAGTCGTCCTTCCTCCTTGGCCTGACAAAACTCAAGAATCATATTAATAGACTCCTCCTTTGCATCGCCGATAAAGCCACAAGTATTAATTACCGCAATCTCTCCCTGAGGGTTTTCGCTGTCGTGTGTTACCTTATAACCATTGGCTTCAAACTGTCGCATAAGTTTTTCAGAGTCCACAAGATTCTTAGAGCAGCCCAGGGTTATAATGTCTATTGTATTCTTCTTCATCTAATATTAATTCTGAGTCTTAATAAAAATGTGTCTTAATTTATATGTGTCTTAATTTATAGTGTTTTCTTACTCCAATGAGCCCCAATAAAAGCCGGTCATTACTTACTTCTTGGTAGGATCATCAGAACCGAAAAGAGAATCCACAAATTCGCGGCGGCGGAACACCTGCAAGTCCTCCATACCTTCCCCGAGTCCGATATATTTTACCGGAATCTTAAACTGGTCTGAGATACCTATAACCACACCACCCTTGGCAGTACCGTCGAGTTTAGTAATAGCCATTGCATTAACTTCAGTAGCAAGAGTAAACTGCTTTGCCTGTTCGAAAGCATTCTGTCCGGTTGAGCCGTCAAGCACAAGAAGCACTTCATGAGGAGCGTCGCCCACCACTTTTTTCATAACATTCTTGATTTTGGTAAGCTCATTCATCAGTCCGATCTTATTGTGCAAACGTCCGGCAGTATCAATAATCACCACATCGGCATTATTTGCCACGGCCGAGCTAAGAGTATCATAAGCCACCGAAGCAGGGTCGGACCCCATTTTCTGTTTAATTACAGGTACGCCCACTCTCTCTCCCCAGATAACCAGCTGTTCCACGGCAGCGGCACGGAAAGTATCGGCAGCACCAAGATAAACAGATTTACCGGCCTTCTTAAACTGATAAGCCAGTTTACCAATGGTAGTAGTTTTACCTACCCCGTTCACTCCCACCACCATAATCACGTATGGCTTCTTTTCCTGCGGCAAAGAAAAGTCTTCCGTGTCCACAGTATTATTTTCTGTCAGCAAGGCAGCGATTTCCTCTCTCAGAATATTATTAAGTTCCTGAGTAGTGACATATTTATCCTTAGCCACTCTTGTTTCAATACGCTTAATAATATTAAGAGTAGTTTCCACGCCCACATCCGAAGTTACAAGAACCTCCTCAAGGTTGTCCAGCACTTCATCGTCAACCTTCGATTTTCCGGCCACAGCACGTGCTATTTTACCGAAAACACTTTCTTTTGTTTTAGACAAACCCTTATCAAGAGTTTCCTTCTTTTCTTTTGAGAAAAAACTAAAAAATCCCATACGGCTAATAATTTATCTTTTTATGATACAAAGATATACACTTTTCTTTTCAGATACAAGAAAAGTTAATACATATAGTTTTGAGCAGGATATAAAAAAATTCCTCCCATATCACTGATACGGGAGGAACAAATAATATCTTTACAAAATCCGGCATAAAACCGGTTCATAATTATTTCTTGAAGAAGTCCTGAACTTTTTCGTTTGGAACCATCTGTTCATCAAAAACGTAAGCACCAGTTTTTGGAGACTTAACCATTTTGATAACCTTAGTATAAGAACGTCCTTCTTTACCTGTCTGAAGGGTTGCGACTGTTTTCTTTGCCATGGTTTACTAATATTATTTAATTTCTTTATGTACTGTTACTCTCTTCAAAATTGGGTTATATTTCTTAAGCTCCAATCTTTCAGTTGTGTTCTTTCTATTCTTAGTAGTGATATAGCGAGAAGTTCCCGGCAAACCACTTTCCTTCATTTCTGTGCATTCAAGGATTACCTGTACTCTAGTTCCTTTAGCTTTTTTAGCCATAGTCTTTCTCTCCTTTTAATTAACCAATAATTTTGATACTCTTCCAATCACAGTAACCGTTAGCAACAGCTTCGTTAAGAGCTGCATCCAGTCCCTTCTTGTTAATAACTCTCAAGCCGTTAGCGCAGATGTTCAGGCTAATCCAGCAATCTTGTTCTACATAGTAGAATTTCTTTGTAAACAAGTTCACATCAAAAGTTCTTTTAGTTCTTCTCTTAGAGTGTGAAACATTGTTGCCAATCATGGCTTTTTTTCCGGTAATTTGACAAATTTTTGACATTTCTATCTAGTTTTTATAGTTTCAATTCATTCGTTCTCTAAAACGGAGTGCAAAGTAAGCGTATTTATTTGATATATGCAAGTTTTTACAAAATAAATTGCACTTTTATTGTTCATTTTCTTGATTTTGGAACAAATTTCTCAATAATTGCATTACTTTTACTGTGGCATTATGCACATTTTGCTCTCTTCCATTGTCTTCGCAGATCTTAAGGGTTACCACATTTTCCTTATTGCCGGCAGCCACCCAAACCGTACCGACCGGCTTATCATGCGAGCCACCAGTAGGGCCTGCAATGCCCGATGTTGCCACGGCATAGTCTGCTCCGAATGCATCAATTGCACCTTTTACCATTTCTATAACAGTTTCTTCGCTCACGGCGCCATACTGCTGCAATGTTTCGGCCTGCACGTGCAAAAGATTCTGCTTAGCCTCATTAGAATATGCCACGATACCACCCTTATAGAATTTCGAACTGCCCGGTATGGCTGTAATCGAAGCAGCCACATTCCCGGCTGTACAGCTTTCCGCTGTTGCCAATGTGTATTCTTCTCTCCAGAATATTTCACTAATATCCTTGCTGAGTTTCTTACTCTCGACCGACATAATACTTTTTGTTAATTAATGATTTAGTTTACTTAATTGTTACCCTCGAATACGCGGGTTTGTCTATAGTGCAAAAATCCTTGTCCAAAAACTTATAATACCCCGTAATGGCAATCATGGCCGCATTATCTGTAGTATATCCGAATTTAGGAATATAGATATTCCATCCATACTTGTCGGCATGTTCGCGGAAAGCATTTCTCAGTCCGTTATTGGCCGACACTCCACCGGCCACAGCCACTTCATTTATACCGGTATCCTTTACAGCCTTGCGCAACTTATCCATCAGTATGTCTACGATGGTCTTCTCGAGCGATGCCGCCAGGTCTTCCTTATGATGCTCTATAAAGTCGGGATCATCCTTAAGCCATTCCTTCAGCGAATACAGGAACGAAGTCTTGAGTCCGCTGAAACTATAGTCGTAGCCCGGAATATGAGGCTTGCTGAATGAATAAGCCTTAGGATTACCCTGTCGTGCAAGACGGTCGATTATAGGACCACCGGGATATCCCAGTCCCATCACCTTCGAACATTTGTCGATAGCCTCACCGGCAGCATCATCAATAGTCTGTCCTAAAACTTCCATATCATTATAGGCATTTACACGGATAATCTGCGAGTTACCTCCCGATACGAGAAGACACAGGAAAGGATATTTAGGCTGATTATTATCTTCGCCCGATTCTTTTATAAAATGTGCAAGCACATGTCCCTGAAGATGGTTGACCTCCACCATAGGTATATCCAGAGCCCTTGCCATACCCTTGGCAAACGACACACCCACAAGCAGCGAGCCCATAAGTCCAGGTCCGCGAGTAAATGCAATTGCGCTAAGCTCATCCTTGCTCACGCCAGCCCTCTTCAAGGCTTCATGAACCACCGGAACAATATTCTGCTGATGCGCTCTTGATGCCAGTTCGGGCACCACTCCGCCGTATGCCTCATGCACAGCCTGACTTGCTATTACACTTGAGAGCAACACACCGTCGCGTATTACCGCAGCCGAAGTATCGTCGCACGATGATTCTATTCCTAATATTATAGTATTGTCCATTGTTTCTTCGTTTTTTACTTTTTCTTCTTTAAAGTCGATTTTATTTTTTCCGTCTCAATATCATATATAAATATCAGAAATAAGTATGTAAGGATTTCAAGACAGTTTTCTGTCATAAGGAAAGTAATTTACCACAGTGCAGAAGG
>JAXEBI010000144.1:0-6804 GCA_034094155.1 Phocaeicola sp. | reverse complement strand
CTCGCTACATAACTGATAGAGGTCGTACACCTCCTGATAGTTTACTTTTTCTTTTGTCATAATCATTGTTGTTTTAGGGTTACGGCGCAAAGGTAGGTGTAGGGAACATGCGTGTCAAGGCGGAAAATAGAATGGTTACGAATCAATTACGTTATTTGACTTCTGTAATAACGTATTCTTTGTGCATTTTGTTCAACATTTGTACATAATTTCTTATAATTATAGACTTTTTATTTGCTTGTTTATGTTAATAGGCGTTTTTCTCGCCCTGGAATACATTGGCTACTGTCTTGTATATTATATACATGTCGAGCCAGAAAGACCAATGCTCTATGTAGTATATGTCGCCCTTTATGCGGCCTTCCATGTCTTTCTGTTCCTTGGTCTCGCCGCGGAATCCTGTCACCTGGCTCCAGCCTGTAATGCCCGGCTTTACATAGTGGCGTATCATGTACTTGTCTATCAGCTTTGAGTATTCTTCGGTGTGCTTCACCATGTGAGGGCGCGGACCCACCACACTCATGTCGCCCTTCAGTACGTTAATGAACTGTGGAAGTTCGTCTATGCTGGTCTTGCGCATTATGTTGCCCCACTTGGTCTTGCGGGGGTCGTCCTTGGTGGCCTGCAGTGTGTCGGCCTGGGCGTTAACCTTCATGCTGCGGAACTTGTAGCAGTAGAATTCCTTGTCGTTCAGTCCGTTTCTCTTCTGCTTGAAGAATACCGGGCCTGGCATGGTTATCTTGGTGATAATGGTTACTATTATCAGTACTATCGGAAAAAGAGTACACAGAAACAGTAGTGAGAACACTATGTCGAAGGTACGCTTTATCACGATGTTTTCAAGTTTGCTCAGCGGATTCTTTATAAGGCTGAGGTATGGCACCTGTCCCACCATGCCGAGGTATACACGGTTGTGAAGATAGTTGTGCAGGTTAGGCAGGCTGTAGAAATGCACTAAATTATTCTCGCAAAACTTGATTATAGGTATTATGGTTTCCCTTTCGGCCGACGGAAGACTGCAGAACAGATACTGGGCATGGCGGTGTTCCTTAAGCCATTCTGTCACAAGCTCCGGTTTTCCTAAATAAGGACATTTTTCGGGGTATCTTTTTGAAGGCTTGTGGTCGAAGTATCCCAATACTTCACATCCCATTGAGATGTCTTCCGAGAGGTCGTTGTATAACTCTATGCAGTTGCTCGAAGAGCCTATGATGACACAGTGCCTGAGATTCCTTCCTCTGCGTCGCTGTCTCTTCAGGTAACCGTGAAGGGTATATCTTATGATGGCGAAACTTACGAAAATGCTTATAAGATAAATATAGTATAACCCGTTGGTTACATCCACTCTTCCGTTAAGCGCGAACACAGCTGTAGTGTACAGCGCATACAGAATAGACGCCCGGCTGATATTGTTGGCAATCTGGTACGACTTTACTGTTCTCTTGTAGAATGTTATGCCTCCCTGGCTCACAGCCACCAGATAACAAAGGGTAGAAGTTATGTGTAGCTGAAGAATAGTGGCCGAATCGCCGGCATGAAGACCTCCATGGGTTATGAGCCTATGGAAGAGATAATTCATGGCTAAGAACTCTAATGCTATCACTGCAAACTTCGAAATAAACCCGTAGTTAGATTCATTGATTCGCATGTTGTAATTTTTTTTAGTTGTTTTTTATGTGTTCCTAATCATCTGATTATGTAATATTGTATTTTTTTATCTTTCGTTCTATGCTGATGTAGCTCTTTACATCTTTTTTCCAAGTTATACTTCTGTGCTTATGTGTGATGAATAGATTTATTAAAAAAATCGGGATATTGGGGAACACATGGTGTGATTATGATGCCTATATTTCTCGTTTTATCCCGGTCTTTCATTGTCGGTCATTCTCTCTAATGACTTTTGGCGCGGCTAAGATAATTAAAAAAAATCAAACTTCAATAGAATTGCCTGCAAAAATGTAAAAAACGTGAATAAATTGATAAATATCAATAATAAAGTTGTAGTAATGTGAATTTATAATGTTCAAATTGTAATATTTTCAGTTCGGATTTTCTGTTTTTTGCATTTGGCTTTAAAACGGCATATTATCCGGATATTTATAAATTGTTATCAAAACATGTAGGGAAAAAGAGAATGTATAACACAGAAGGGCGATATTGTGATAAAAAGGTAGTTGATGTCCTGATATTTCGTGGTTGCCGTTAATTGTGAAAGAATATGAAAGGTGTACACCGGTGTATTAAAGTGTTATTGCACAGACAAAATATTTGTTGTACCTTTGCGACGTTGAAAAACATAAAGGCGTTTATTCTGTGATATTCTCTTCAAAAAGATATTTCACTACAGTGGTTTTATTTATTATTTATATTATATATAATGTGTGTTTTGTCAATATATATGACATATAAATGACTAATGACTGACCGAAAAAGGACAAATGCTTGAAAAACAGGACTTTTACCTCTGACTTATGACTGACTTTAGGATTACTCGCGGTACTGGTGCTGGAATGTTGGTGTGTTAGGCAGTTTTCCGCCGAATGTGGCGGCTTTTTTAATATTTTATCATTTTACTTTTTATGAGAACAAAAAATCTTATTATTGAAAACGAACCGGCAGGGTTCATGGCTGTACCGAGGTATATTCTTGATGCTATCTTCTCGAAGAAACGTACCGTGAAGGATGATGTGAGGGTGATGTTTTATTTTATGGTGTTCAAGGCTCTGTGGGCCGACAATGAGAAGTTGGGACTGAAACGTGGTGATATGGTGTTTACCGTGAAGGGGCTGGCCGCCGAATGTGGCCACAGTGAAAGGTATATGAGTGATTTCATAAAGAAGCTTGTGGAGCATAAGCAGGTGAGTATCGAGAAGAGGGGTAAGGTGAGTGTGATGCACTTTATCAATTATGATGAGTTGTGTATGGCGGGACAGCCTAAAAAGAAGCAGTCGGGCAAGAAGGCTGCGGCTGCTCCTGTCTTCGATGATATGAAGAACTTCGAAATCTTCTGGGAGAATTATCATGAGAATCTGAAGGAAGTGGGCAGGGAGGACAAGAACTTGGCTTGCATAGAGTGGCATAAGTTGGATATCGAGAGCAGAAAGCTTGCCTATATGAATGTGGAACAGT
Organism: Phocaeicola sp.; assembly: GCA_034094155.1. Taxonomy (GTDB): domain Bacteria; phylum Bacteroidota; class Bacteroidia; order Bacteroidales; family Bacteroidaceae; genus Phocaeicola. Next base: position 3,675 of record JAXEBI010000144.1, on the reverse strand, counting down.
ATGTGGAGTCGCTCCGTGATGTAAGGTTCGCCAAGAAGGCCGTTAACTATCTTAAGGACAGGTGCTTCATCTTCTGACAGTTTTGTGCATGTGTTTCCGGTTGCCTTTTTCCGTACAGGCAACTTCTCTTTTTCCCTATACGTTTTATTTTTTTTATTATTTACAGAACTCAGACTTTTTAAATTATGGACAATGTTTCTTTTACTCATGAGATGGACGATATTATGGAGAATACCTGGAATGAGATTTTCGGGAGAATGAACCGCAAGGAGGGTGAGGTGTGCGGCATCGCTACGGGACTGAAGAGTCTCGACATGTCGGACAGCGGATGGCAGCCGGGACGGTTGTATGTGCTTGCGGGGCGTCCGGGTGAGGGCAAGACTGCCATGATGCTCTTTTTTGCGCGTGAGGCTGTGAAGCAGGGCAGGCGTACTTATGTGGTGAGTCTGGAGATGGGGCACCGCGAACTGGGCGAACGTATCCTCGCGGGCGAGGGCACGGTGGATATCGCGAAGCTTAAGCATGGCTCTTTTTCCGAAAGTGAGATGGCGGAGGTGGTGGCTCTTAAGGACAGGCTCAAGAATCTGCCTCTTGTGGTGGACGACTCGTCGGACCCGAATATCGATTCCATCTGCTCGCGTGTGAGGGATTATAATAAGGAGAGGAAGATAGACTTGCTGGCCGTGGACTATGTGCAGCTGCTTTCTTCATCGCGCAACATCGATAACAGGGCGGCGGAGATTGGAGAGTGTACCCGTAAGTTGAAGCTTTTGGCCAAGGAGTTGGGGTGCCCGGTGATTCTGTTGGGACAGCTCAACCGCAGCGCGGAGGACAGAACCTGTAAGACGGGACCTACCATGAGTAACCTTAAGGACAGCGGAAGCATAGAGCAGGATGCCGATATGGTGATGATAGTGATGAAGGAGGACGGACTGATGGTGAATCCGGCTCCGGCGGCAGACGGAGGTGTGGCACCGGCGGCAACCGATGGTATGGAGCATGTGGGTGTGATCAAGATAGCGAAGCAGAGAAACGGGGGAACCGGAAAGGTGTATTTCAGACATAACGGGAGTTACACTCAGGTGGTGGAGTGCGGACTGTCGGAATTGGTATTCGGCAAGGATGAGAAGAAGAGGAAAAAGCAGGAACTTACATACTCGTGATATGTGCGGCGGGGCATGGGCAATCCTCGCATAAAACGACCGTAATTTTTATATAAGGATTGCTTTCGTTTTAATAGTGGCGTCTCCGCCTTTTATGAAGAACAACAAATTGCCATAAATCTATACAAAAACACTCAAAAGTGTACAAAACCCGACTGTGTGTTGGTAAGAGCGCTTACCTTTGCAGTGTGATTGATAAGAATAATAATTCACATTAATAAAAATATCACACATTTATATAAGCAATTTATTTTTATAGTATTCACTAATAAATTATAGGAGGGTTATGAAAATACCACGTTTGAAGAACGGAATCACTTATGTGGTGGTTCCCAAGACCAGGCCCGGTGAAGGAAGGGCCACAGCGAATATCAAGTATTATGCCCAGGCTAAGGCAAGGAACGAAATCAGTACTGATGAGATTGTCAGGAGGGTACAGTCGCAGTACCGCATTCCCGATGACATGGTTAAGGAAGTGCTTCGTGCAGTGGCATGTGCGGCCGCGTCTTTTCTGAGCGACGGCTACACGGTACAGCTTTTCGGGCTGGGTTTCATCAGGGTGAGTCTCGGCAGCAGGCCGGCATCGTCGCCCGAAGAATTTTCCCACAGTATGATAACTAAAAGGACTATTGTCTTCACTCCCGCAAAGGAAATAGAAAGGAAACTCAAACAGGCTTCGTATGTAAGGATAATGTGATGTTTTATCGGTAAAAATACCTTATAAATATTTTATTAATACCTTATAAATACCTTGTAAAATGTTTGGATTTCAGATAAAAATGCTGTAACTTTACGGGGTAAAAAAGAGAGAGAAATATAAGGGAAAACTTAAGGAAAAAACTAAAGAAATTTTAAGGAAGGCTTAAGAATGATTTAAGGGAAAACTTAAGGAAAACCTAAGGAAAAACGAGAAGCAAGAGTCGATAAATAAGATTTTAGATTTAAAGTATAAAAAACTCAATATTATGGAAGAAATAAAAAACGATATAGCTAATGACTGTATAAACTTTCAGATTCGCGTGTACAGAAAGAATGAACTGGCCATGATGTATTTCCCCATGGCTTCGAAGGAGACTGCCATCAGGTGTTTCAGAAGATGGCTGGTAAGAAACAGCTGTCTTATGTCCGATCTTCTCAGCATAGGTTACGACAAGCACAGGCAGCATCTGCTAAAGCCTGAGGTGGCTCTCATAGTGAAGTATTTGGGGGAGCCGTATTGACGGTTATGCATTTTTATATAATTGGTAAACTTAATTTTTCGGTAATTGTAGACGGGCGTACTTGTGAAGGTGTGCCCGTCTCTGTTTTATCGGTTATTTGTATTTATAATATATTTGTCCTTATATGCCTTATTTCTTACCGGATAGTATCAGGAATTGCATTATAGTTTGCAATTCCATCTGTTGCTTATTATCGGATTATCGGAGATGAGAAAATGGCAAATTTATATTTGTGTGAGATTGTCTCGACTTTGAAGTATTTACTTCTTCTAATCTTGTTATCTTTTTCAGTTATCTTAAGTGTCTTGTAATCCTGCAAAAGTAACTAATAAAACTCTATTACGCATCTTTCTGTGAGGTTGTTTTAGAATAAAGATTGCAGACGTATAAATTTTCTACAACATGGCTGCTTATTTATATAATATATTTCTCTATATATACTATATATTCCTGTATATGTTGAGGTGGTATTACCGGATTTTTCTTAACTTTGTAGTCATGTAGTAGTGTACGATAAATATAATATTGATATAGAATTAATATTATATTATTTAATATTTAATGAATTAATATACAATGATTTATTATGAAATTGATTAAGGTATACTATTAAGGTATACTATTACGATGCGCTATTAATATATACTATTAATATACTCTATTATACTTTATTGACATACGGCCATTAATATAATTTATTAACATACAATGAAATACCCTATAGGAATACAGAATTTTGAGGAGATCCGCAAAGGCGGTTATCTTTATATAGACAAGACAGACCTGATATACAATCTGGTGGATAATGGGAAGTATTACTTTCTTAGCCGTCCTCGCAGGTTCGGAAAGAGTCTGCTGATTTCTACTCTTGAGACTTATTTCTCGGGCAGGAAGGAAATGTTTGAAGGTCTGAAGATATCGGAACTTGAAACAGAATGGGTAGAGTATCCGGTATTTCATCTGGACTTGAATACAAAAAAATATGAGGATAAATCGTCATTGTTAGCCATTTTGAACATGCATCTTGAGATTTGGGAGGCTGTATATGGTGATGAGAAGAAGGACAGATCTCCGGAGGAAAGGTTCATGTATGTGATAAGGCGCGCGTTTGAGAAGACCGGAAAGCAGGTGGTAATCTTAGTTGACGAATATGACAAGCCTATGCTTCAGGCTATCGGTAACGATGATTTGCGGGATGAATACAGGAACACTCTTAAGGCTTTTTACGGTGCGCTTAAATCAATGGACCGTTATATCCGTTTCGCCTTGCTTACCGGTGTTACAAAATTCGG
>JAXEBI010000143.1:0-19096 GCA_034094155.1 Phocaeicola sp. | reverse complement strand
AAGAAGACTAAAAAGCAGAAGAGAAACCTTGTACACAGTGGTTTAGTACATAGTGCTAACCTAAGTCAGGTTAAAGAACTTCTTTGCATGAAGTAATCTTATAAATTAAAGCGTAATTCGTATCATTTAAATTATTAACCGAATGCATTAGCCTCAAGTCCGGTTGTAAGATATCGGCGCTATCATTCAAAAAAGTATTAAAACTATGCCAAGATCAGTAAATCACGTTGCTTCTAGAGAAAGAAGAAAGAAAAATTTAGGTTTAACCAGAGGTTACTTTGGTGCAAGAAAAAATGTTTGGACTGTTGCCAAGAATACTTGGGAAAAAGGTTTGACTTATGCTTATCGCGACCGTAAGAATAAGAAACGTAACTTCCGCGCATTGTGGATTCAGCGTATCAACGCAGCTGCTCGTTTGGAAGGTATGTCTTACTCTAAGCTAATGGGCGCATTGCACAAAGCAGGTATTGAAATCAACCGTAAGGTTTTGGCTGATTTAGCTATGAACCACCCAGAAGCATTCAAGGCTGTTGTTGCTAAAGCAAAAGCTGCTTAATACTTCTGTAAACGGATTTAACCTATAAAGAAAGCTGTTTCTTAAATTGGAAACAGCTTTTTTTATGCATAAAAATTAAGCAAAACTTTGTGATATCATTTTTTTGTATTATATTTGTAGTACAAAAATATAGCCGCACTTGCAGAATCGGGAAACTCATCAAATTATAAGAAATACCGAGACAAGCTTCATATTCTAATGGCGGGCCACGCCTTCGGGTAGCATTTATGCCGGTGGATTACAAAGGAAATGAGCTCTCAAATCATGTCTATCGGAGTTTCGTCACGCCTCGGGTGCGGCTTTTTTATATTATATTTTAAATCAGTAAAAAACGAAATATCATTCAGATAATCTTCTCTTAATGGTATTTCGTTTTTTTGTTGTAATATGTCTGAATACAATTAAAAGACTGTATAGTAAAGTAATATATGATATTTTATTTTTCAGGAACAGGGAATTCTTTATGGACCGCACGTCAAATTTCAAGTAAACTGGTTGACAATAAGGTATATTCTATACCTTATTATATGCACAAAAATGAAATTGAATTTTGTATTTCGGAAAATGAATCACTTGGTTTTGTTTTTCCAGTTTATTCATGGGGTCCTCCACAAATAGTTATTGATTTTATTGATGCAATGCGTATTAAACTCAAAGGCAACAATTATATTTATTTTGTTTGTACTTGTGGTGATGATACAGGCAAAACTGCTGAAATAATAAAAAAACTATTACTACATAAAGGATTGAGACTAAATGCCGGGTATTCTGTAATAATGCCCAATACGTATATATGTTTGCCTGGTTTTGATACAGACAGCACTGATATCAGAAATAGGAAATTATCGGATTCTATTGGAAGGATAAATTATATATGTGATTCTATTATAGGCAGGAAAGTAATTATCGACTGTAATGAAGGCTCAATGCCACGGATTAAATCATATATAATACGACCTTTATTCAATAAATACTGTATTTCTGCTGATAAATTTCATGTAAACAACAAATGTATATCATGTAGAAAATGTGAGAAGGCTTGTCCGCTAAGTAATATCGATATAACAAACGGTACTCCTAATTGGGGAAAGAATTGTACGATGTGTCTTGCATGTTATCATAACTGTCCCGTACATGCAATAGAGTATGGAAGTTCAACAAGAAAGAAAGGCCAATATACTCATCCTGGCATTTGAAATCGTTGTTCAGTCATCTTTTGCAAATTCCAACTTCTTATATTATTAATATAGATTTTCATTTAAAAGCATAAAAATAGCCAACTAATTCATACATAAAATGTAAAGAGTTAGTTGGCTTTTATATCTTTAGTTAGATACTCTTATGAAATAAGGATTGACCGAGAAATTAGGAAAACAATCAATCAAAGAATAACAAATACAACAAATATTATTTAGCTTCCTTAATCTTAATTTTTAGCAATACAGGCAAATGGTCACTATAACCGCCATGATATTTCTTTCCCCAATATGTTCTCATCGGAGAAAGTCCACCATATTTATCATCTTCTTCAAGGAGGAAGTCATACTTAAGTATCTCAGCCTTCTGATATCCGGTTTTAATATTCTTATTACCCTTCAGCATATATCCATTAACAATCATCTGATCAAGTATACCCCATTCACCACGGTATCTGTAAGTTCCATCCTTTCTTCCATCCATAAGATTATAAAGAACTGTTTTTTCAACCTTCTTACCAGGTTTGGCAGCACCAAGGACTTCACGGATAGAACGGTTGGTTGGGTAGTCATTGAAGTCACCCATAATAATGACATTAGGATGCTGTCGGAGAGACATAACAGAATCAGCAGCACTCTTCAGGAATCCGGCAGTAAACAGTCTGTAAGGTTCACTCTTTGCCTCACCACCAGAACGAGAAGGCATATGACATACAAAAACATCAAGCGTATCACCCGAAATTACACGTCCAGACACATGAAGGATATCTCTGGTAGGACGACGGTCGATCTTTTCTGAAGGAATTCTTATTGTCTGAGTAGAAATATGACGGAATGTTGTTGGCTGATACAATAAAACCACATCAATGCCACGCTCATCGGGCGATTCAGTCATAGCATACTTATAAGCGGCATCACGGAGAGGAGAATTTCCGACAAGCTGCTTAACACAAAATTCATTTTCTACTTCACACAATCCTACAAGATCTGGAACCTGATCACCAGAGGCCGCCAATATCACCTTAGAAATCTTGTTCAACTTATCCTGAAACTTCTTATAGTTCCATCCTTTCGGACTGTCCGGCAAAAATTCACTGTCATTTTTCAAAGAATCATGCTTACAGTCGAACAAGTTCTCCACATTATATTCCAATACTCTGAAATCCTTCTGCGCGAACAAATTAGCCGACAACAAACCGGCAAAACAACAAATACATAGTTTTCTTACATTAAGTTTCATAGCTGTTTTTATGTTTAAGTTGTAGAATTCTATAATTAGTCCGGACCATATCACCAACTATACCGTTACATACCCAATACAGTCCGGACAAAAAATTAAAAACAAATCAGAGATGTAATCAGATGTTTTTGAGAAGATGCAACAAATGCTTCCAGAACTTATCTACAGTTGGGATAAGCATACGTTCATCAGGAGAATGCACCCCCCTCAAAGTAGGACCGAACGAAACCATATCAAGAGAAGGATATTTCTCAAGGAACAGTCCACATTCCAATCCAGCATGAATCGCTTTAATCTTAGGTTCCACTCCGAAGAGAGCTTTATAGCTGTCAACAGCTATTTTCAAGACCTCAGAAGAAGGATTAGGTTTCCAACCAGGATAACCGTCACCTGTAGTTACAGTTGCACCTCCAAGTTCGAAAGCAGAACGAACAGTCTGCGACATATCCTTTCTTGAAGACAAAATTGAACTTCGCTGACTTGTAACCACAACTATCTGTCCGTCTTTCTGCTTAACAGAAGCAAGATTAGAAGAAGTTTCAACAAGACCCTCAATATCCTGACTCATTGCAAACACACCATTATGAACCGCATGTATAGAATTAAGAAATCTCATCATAGCTTCTTTTTCCATTACAAGTGGCAAAGCATTTTCCGACTCAAGATCCATTCTCATATTCGGTTCTGTAACAGAATATTCATTTTCAACCTCAGCAAGGAAGATATTCAAGTCAACCCTTACAGACTCCTTATCTTTCATAGGTACAGCACAAACTGCATAAGCTTCACGAGGAATAGCATTGTGTAAATTACCACCATCTATTTCAGCAAGGTACAAGTCATATCTCTTAGCCAAAAGCATAAGATATCTGTTCAACACCTTATTTGCATTGGCTCTGTTCTTATTTATATCATCACCAGAATGCCCTCCTGTAAGACCTTTTACTTCAACACGGAAGAAGAAATAGCCCTCGGGAGCCTCAACCATAGGACAAGGGAATACGGCAGTAGTACCCGCACCACCGGCACAACCGATAAACAATTCACCCTCATCCTCAGAATCAAGATTAATAAGGATATCACCATTCATAAAACCTTCCTTCAAAGCAAAAGCTCCGGTAAGACCTGTTTCCTCATCAACAGTAAACAAGCATTCTATCGGACCATGTTCAATATCATCAGAAGCAAGCACAGCCAACTGAGTAGCCACACCTATACCATTATCAGCACCAAGAGTAGTGCCTTTTGCCTTCAGCCATTCTCCATCAATATAAGTCTGAATAGGATCTGTTTCAAAATTATGTTCGGTATCATTATTTTTCTCACAAACCATATCCATGTGTGACTGAAGAATAACACATTTACGATTTTCCCTGCCAGCTGTAGCATTTTTCCTTATCAGCACATTTCCAGCCTCATCTGTTTTATACTCAAGACCTCTGCTTTTAGCAAAGTTTACAAGAAACTCACGTATTTTCTCCTCTTTCTTCGAAGGACGAGGAACCTTACATATTTCATCAAAATAATGAAATACAATTTCAGGTTTCAAGTTTTTTACTTCCATAAAATTCAGTATTTAGTAAATAATTGGTTAATGATTTCTGCAAAAATAAGTTAAATTAGGCGTTTTACATAAAGATAATTGTTTTTTAGAGGTTATAAAGACTTATAATCATTTCAAAAACTATATCTTTGCAGCACAAAATTAATAGAAATGCTCAAGATAATACTCGCAACAATGTTAATAGTTGCTATTTGTATAGCACTATTATGTATAAAAATACTAATTAAGAAAAACGGACGCTTTCCAAACATCCACATCAGTGGCAGCAAAGACATGCGTAAAAGAGGAATAGGCTGTGTACAGTCGCAAGACAGAGAACAGCAGAAAAAAAGCCCCTATGCCATTGCAGAAAGAAAAGCATCCTACAGTGCGAATAATACAGACGCAGACAACAGTAGCAACATAGAGTAATAAACAGAATAAATTAACTAATAACGATATAGAATTTTTATGAGAAAAACAAAGTACATCCTTAAAGGATTTTTGGCTATGCTTATGGCTGTCATGTTTGTTCAGTGCAATAACAACAATGCAGCAACAGCAACATCAGCTCCGGCTACAGCTACAGCAACAGGAACATCAAATATGAAGATTGCATACGTTGAAATCGACTCTCTTCTGACAAAATACCGTTTCTGGAACGATTTGAACGAGCAGATGATTAAGAAAGAAGAAAACATCCGTACTACTCTTAATGAAAAAGCCAAAGCTTTGGATGCTGCAATGAGAGAATTCCAGCGCAAGTATGAAAACAACGGATTTGTAAGCCAGGAAAGTGCACAGCAACAGCAGGCCCGCCTTGTAAAGCAACAGCAGGAACTTCAGGCTTTACAGGAAAAACTGAGCAAAGACCTTGCAGATGAAAACCAGAAAAACAGTCTGCAATTGCGTGACTCTATCAATTCTTTCCTTAAGATATATAATCAGACAAAAGGATACAGCCTGATTATCAGCAATACAGGATTCGACAACCTGCTTTATGCTGATCCAGCATACAACATTACTCAAGAAATAGTAGATGGTCTTAATGCCCGCTATAATCCAAATATTAAGAAATAAATATCATTAATACGGGAGCATTTCGACAACAGTTTTTAGAAGAAAAGTTGCCCAATATTTTTAAATTCATGACATAAACCTGTCGTATAAAAATCGGAGATATGTTTTTTTATCATATCTCCGATTTTTTTTATTTTTGAGTTAACAAAACAACACGAAAAAATGTTTAAAATATAAACGATACTAAACTAATTATAACGCCAACGATAATATGGAAACTTTTGCTGAATTAATATCATCTTCAACTCCTGTACTGGTTGATTTTTTTGCTGAATGGTGTGGTCCGTGCAAATCTATGGGACCAATCTTAAAACAAGTAAAAGACATTCAGGGAGACAGTATGCGTATTGTAAAAATAGATGTTGACAAGAACAGACATTTGGCCATGAAGTTCTCCATACAATCCGTACCTACTCTGATGATTTTTAAAAACGGAAGACAAATGTGGCGACAGAGCGGTGTTATAAATGCCAGCGAACTAAACAAGATAATTGAAATGTTCAAATAGCAGAAACAAACCCAATATACACCCACCCAATAAAAAACAGTTATATACAACAATAAAAACATTCAAAACAACAAAAGCATTTAAGGCCTATAAAAAGCATTTAGATAAAAAAAACAGATACAACAAACAAACAAACCACTCAACACTCATTTTCATCATTATTACATGTTACTTTTCAAAAAAAGGCTGAAAACCACGAAAAATGGATTTTCAGCCTTAATTTATTTTATCACATACATTAGAGAAAATATCCGTAAGATATATATATTCATTTTTACCAACGATTACTTCTTTATTTCTTTCATATACACATCAGCCCTGAGCTTAACATCACGCACAAAGTTATATGTCTCAATCCCTCTGAAATAACCGTTTTTGCAAACAGGGTCACGATAATACTCCTCATTACTCTTCAGAAGAAGATACGTAGCCACATTACCTTCCCATTTATACTTATCCTTTCCATATTTTTCGGCCAGGGCCATAGCATCCAGTATATGACCTATACCGGAATTATAAGCAGCAAGAACAAACATAATATTATCCTCCCTGTCGGTAACCTTAGTAAAAACCTTCTGCAACTCGGCCAAATACTTAACCCCCGCCTTAATACTTTCCTCAGGATCGGCTTCCATGCCCCTGGGAACTCCAAAAGCTCGAGCCGTAGAAGGCATCAGTTGCATAAGTCCTCTTGCACCCGCCCATGAAACCGCATGAGGATTAAAATTCGATTCTGTATAGACTAAAGCAGCAAGAAGCCTCCAGTCCCAGTTTATTTTAAGAGCATACTCCTTGAACAAACTATCAAAATGCGAAATCCGCCCATCCTTAAGTGAAAGAATACTTCCATGCGGAGTATGCTTGTTGAGTTCGAAATACCTGTGCGCACTTGCTATAAATTCCGCAGAGTTCACATTCTCCCTATGCCATTTATCGGCAGCTTCGGCGAGCTTAGGCGAAGTCTTCCTTACAGCCCATGCCGACCTCTGGTCGAAACTTATCTCAAGCGAGATATCAAGATTCGGATTATAAGTACGGTTTATCCTTGCAAGTTCATTATTGGCAACAGTATAATCAATCTTACCTTCCGAAACCCATGTAATCAGGTCCTCATTAGATGCACTGTCGGGATTCACCACATGAATATTAAGTCCCCCACCAAGCTCCTCGTCGAGATTCATCATTCTCTGCCTATACTTGCCGGGCATAACATAAATATCCTTACCCACCAGTTGCGTTACATCCTTTACAGCATTCTTTCCTTTTCTCTGCACAAGCACCTGATGCGAAATATTCTCCTCACCGCAATAAATCAGACTATCCTTACGTTTGTTTGTTACGGCCAGATTATATGCAATCAAGTCCCCATTACCCTCAAGCAGTTCCCTTACAAGCTCCATTTCAGAGTTCACTACCTTCATTTTCAGTTCCACACCAAGTGATTCGGCAAACTGCTTAGCAAGCTCATACTGAAATCCCATAGGTTCTTCCCTATAGCTGAAATACGACGTAGAACTGTTGATGGTAAGAACCACAATCTCACCCCTTTCGATTATCTCATCAAGGTCAGTATGATTCTTATCTTCATCAGACTTACTTCCGGAAAAACACGAAAAAAGAGACAAAAGAAGCAGAACAGAAGAAAGCAGAAAAGCAATACGAAACCTACGGGCTATCATCGTCCCACAATTTTTTCTATATACATCTTAAGAATCTCTATAGCCTTTTCATTATGACCACCCTGAGGAATAATAAGGTCGGCTATTCTTTTGGCAGGTTCTATAAATTCAAGATGCATAGGTTTCAGCACTTTAACATAACGGTCCATCACAGCCTCAGCGGTTCTTCCGCGTTCTATAACATCACGCTGGATAACTCTTATCAGGCGTTCGTCTGGATCGGCATCAACAAATATTCTGAGGTCCATCTGGCTGCACAGTTTCCTGTCACTTAAAGCCAATATACCTTCTATGATAACCACCTTGCGCGGTTCTACGTGAACAGTCTCAGGCTGTCGTGTACACGTAAGATATGAATACACAGGCTGCTCCACAGCCTCTCCCCTACGCAATTTAGAGATATGATCCGACAACAAATCCCAGTCGAAAGCATTAGGATGGTCGAAATTTATATTCTGTCTTTCCTCTACCGGAACGTGACTACTGTCCTTATAATAAGAATCAAGAGGTACAACAACCGCTTCATCGGTCGACAAGCTTTCAATAATTCGTCTCACAACTGTTGTTTTTCCGGAGCCTGTACCTCCGGCAATTCCTATAATAATCATGATATTAAAAATATAAAGTATAACAGATAAAATAATAAATTCATATCTTTGCGTAAATGAAGCATTATTCAAAATATTGAAACATTATAAAGATATGTATTTCACAAAATTACTATAATTAATAAAATATACAACTATGGTTAAGCATATTGTTTTATTCAAACTGAAAGAAAATTTATCGCAAGAAGAAAAAAACGAAGTAATGAACAGTTTCAAGGCCGCTATTGAAGATCTGCCCGAAAAGATAGACTTCATACGCCACATCTTTGTAGGATTAAATACCAATCCTTCCGAAAAATGGGATATCTGTCTGGAAAGCACATTCGATTCACTCGATGATGTAAACAGATATGCAGTTCACCCATGTCATGTGGCCGCAGCAGGAATCATAAAGGACGCAAAAGCCGACAGAGCATGTGTAGACTTTGAATTTTAACTGAAGGCTTACAAATACACACTTTTACAAAAAAATTACTTATAATACGTAAGCAATCACACGATTCAAATAATTTGATAGAAAAATCAAAAAAATAGTGATAAAAATTTGGAAATATAAATCATTAACTATACTTTTGTCGCAAACAACAATTAAAAGATAAAAGACATACAATTATGATTTATACTATTTCACTACATCACCATCATCATTACCTGACGAAATAATCGGTAGGCTGACGGTGCATGCAGTTATATATAAAACCTTATACAAGGCTTGCCGGTTAATATAATCAGCAAGCCTTTTTTTATGCACTATATCAAACATATAGCAGTCGCAAATAATAGAAAACATACATTTGCACATACAAATGAATTTACAATTAAACGAAAAAACAAGTATAAACAAACTCTTTTAAAACCATAAAGATATGCTAAGAATAGCCGTACAATCAAAAGGCCGCCTGTTTGAAGACACAATGGCCCTACTTGCAGAAGCAGATATCAAACTGTCAACATCAAAACGCACGCTGCTCACACAATCTACCAACTTCCCTGTTGAGATTCTTTTTCTGAGAGACGATGATATACCACAGTGTGTAGCAAACGGAGTAGCCGACATGGGGATAGTAGGCGAAAATGAATTTGTAGAAAAAGAAGAAGAGGCAGATATCATCCAAAGACTCGGATTCAGCAAATGCCGCCTCTCGCTTGCGCTTCATAAAGAAATAGAATACAACGGACTGGAATGGTTCAACGGAAAGAAAATTGCCACATCATACCCTGTAATTCTGAAAAGATTCCTCGAAAAGAACAACATCAAGGCTGACATTCACGTCATTACCGGTTCGGTAGAAATCGCTCCCGGAATAGGCCTGGCCGATGCCATCTTCGACATAGTAAGCTCCGGGTCGACATTGGTGAGCAACAATCTGAAAGAAGTAGAAGTAGTAATGAAAAGCGAAGCACTGCTCATAGGCAACAAAGACATGAGCGAGGAAAAGAAAGAAATCCTTAAGGAACTGCTTTTCAGACTCGATGCAGTAAAGGCCGCAGAAGACAAAAAATATGTCCTCATGAACATACCTACAGACAAGGTAAAAGACATTATAGAAGTACTGCCAGGTATAAAGAGCCCAACCGTGATGCCCCTTGCCACCGAAGGATGGAGCAGTGTACATACAGTACTCGACCAGAAATGTTTTTGGGAGATAATAGGAAAGCTGAAAGCTATCGGTGCTCAGGGAATACTTGTCCTTCCTATCGAAAAAATGATTCTGTAACCACTTAACATCACTGAAAGCGCAATGAAAATAATACTAAACCCCGACCGTTCTGAGTGGAATTACATACTCCGCCGTCCGGTATTGAATACAGAAACCCTAAGAGAAACAGTAATGCAGGTACTCGACCGAGTACGTACCGAGGGCGACAAGGCTGTATTCGATTATGAAGAGAAATTCGACAAGGTAAAGCTCGATTCCCTGTGTGTAACAGAAGAGGAATTTGCCGAAGCCGACAAACTTGTGAGCATAGAGCTGAAGGCAGCCATACATCTGGCACTCAATAATATCACCACATTCCATTCTGCCCAGGAATTCGAGACTAAAAAGGTAAGCACACTCCCTGGAGTGACCTGCTGGCAGAAGGCAGTTGCCATAGAAAAAGTCGGATTATATATCCCGGGCGGCACTGCGCCTCTGTTTTCCACTGTACTCATGCTTGCAGCCCCCGCAAAAATAGCAGGTTGCAAGGAAATTGTTCTGTGCACCCCACCCAACAGAGAAGGAAAGATTCACCCGGCCATTCTTTTTGCCGCAAAAGCAGCCGGAGTAAGCAAGGTGTTCAAGGCCGGAGGTGTACAGGCCATCGGAGCAATGGCATACGGCACAAGCAGTATACCAAAAGTATACAAGATATTCGGTCCGGGAAATCAGTATGTAACTGCGGCCAAGCAACAGGTTTCTCTTCGTGATGTTGCCATCGACATGCCAGCCGGCCCATCAGAAGTTGCAGTTCTTGCCGACAGCAGCGCAAATCCCGCATTCGTGGCAGCCGATTTGCTTTCACAGGCCGAACACGGAACCGACAGTCAGGCCATACTTATCACTACATCCGAAAATCTTATCAGAGAAGTGGAGAAAGAAGTCGAAAAACAACTCAACCAACTTCCAAGAAAGAATATTGCAGAAAAGTCTCTCGAAAGCAGTAAGCTTATACTTGTAAGAGATATGGATGAGGCCATAGAAATGACCAACAACTATGCTCCCGAACATCTCATCATAGAGACATCCGACTATAGCGAAATAGCTTCAAGAATAGTAAATGCAGGTTCGGTTTTCCTTGGTTCATATTCACCGGAAAGTGCCGGAGATTACGCGTCGGGAACAAACCACACACTGCCCACCAACGGATATGCAAAAGCATACAGCGGAGTCAGTCTCGACAGCTTTATAAGAAAGATTACATTCCAGGAAATAACATCCGAAGGTATACAGACCATCGGTCCGGCTATTGAAGTGATGGCAGCCAATGAGTATCTCGACGCCCACAAGAATGCTGTAAGTGTACGCCTGAAAAGTATCTGATATCTTTTTCAACAAACAATATGCAATAATAAAGAATGAAACCATTAAAAGAACTTACACGTCCCAATATATGGGCTCTTGAACCGTATTCATCGGCACGCGACGAATACAACGGAGCCGAGGCCTCAATATTTCTTGATGCCAATGAAAATCCGTATAATGCCCCAAACAACAGATATCCCGACCCTCTGCAAAGAAATCTGAAGAAGCTTATCGCCCCCATAAAGAAGGTTAAGCCTCAGCAGATATTCCTCGGCAATGGTAGCGATGAGCCGATAGACCTTGTTTACAGGGCATTCTGTATACCCGGCAAAGACAATGTAGTGGCTATTGCTCCTACATACGGCATGTATCAGGTTTGTGCCGGCGTAAACAATGTGGAATACAGAAAAGTGCTTCTTGATGACAATTTCCAGTTTCAGGCAGACAAGCTGCTTGCCGCTGCCGACGACAACACCAAACTGATATTCCTGTGCTCACCCAACAATCCTACAGGAAACGATCTGTGCCGTGACGAGATTTTAAAACTTCTGAAAGAGTTCCAGGGACTGGTTATAGTAGATGAAGCATATTCCGACTTCTCGGAAAATCCTTCATTACTTACACAGCTCAATGATTTTCCCAACCTCATAGTGCTGCAAACCTTCTCCAAGGCCTGGGGATGTGCCGGAATAAGATTAGGAATGGCATTTGCATCAGAGGAAATAGTGTCACTGCTCAACAAGATTAAATATCCGTACAACATAAACCGTCTTACACAAGAAGAGGCCACAAGGATAATGGAAAAGCACTACCGAATAAGTGAGTGGGTAAAGATGCTTATAGATGAGAGAGAAAGAGTGATAGAAAAATTCAAGGACCTGAAATGCTGCGTACACATCTACCCTACCAGTGCAAATTTCTTCCTTGTACGTGTTACCGACGCAAAGAAAATCTACGATTATCTTGTAAATAAAGGCATAATAGTAAGAAACAGAAGCAATGTCACCCTGTGTCACCAGTGCCTTAGAATAACCATTGGTACACGCCCCGAGAACGATTCCCTGCTCGAAGCTCTTAAAGGGTTCAGTGAATGAAAACCGGTTCCCAACAACATTTAAAGTCGTGAAAACATGAAAAAAGTATTATTTATTGACAGAGACGGAACACTCGTCATAGAACCTCCTATAGACTATCAGCTCGATTCGTTCGAAAAGTTGGAATTTTATCCTAAAGTATTCCGCAACTTAGCTTTTATAAGAGAAAAGCTCGATTTCGGTTTTGTTATGGTAACAAACCAGGACGGTCTGGGCACAGAATCATTCCCCGAAAACACATTCTGGCCTGTACACAATCTTATACTTAAAAGCTTTGCCAACGAGGGTGTGACTTTCGACGACATCTGCATAGACCGAAGCTTTCCCGAAGATAATGCGCCGACAAGAAAACCGCGTACAGGAATGCTCACTAAGTACATCAACAATCCTGAATACGATATAGAAGGCAGCTATGTAATAGGCGACCGGGCCACCGATGTGGAACTTGCAAAGAATCTTGGATGCAAGGCTATCCTTATTCAGGACTCAAAGGAAATCCTTCTTCAGGGTGATGCCAAAGAAAAGAATCTTGAGGAATACTGTGTACTTGCAACTAAAGACTGGGATGTAATTACAGAATTTCTGTTTGCAGGCGAAAGAATTGCCGAAGTAAAACGCACAACCAAAGAAACAGACATTCTGATAAAAATAAACCTCGACGGCAACGGCAAGTGTGACATCAGCACCGGACTCGGCTTCTTCGACCACATGCTCGAACAGATAGGAAAGCACGGAGGATTAGACCTTACCATAAAAGTGGCCGGCGACCTGAATGTTGATGAGCATCATACCATAGAAGATACAGCCATCGCGCTTGGCGAATGTATCTACAAGGCACTTGGCAGCAAAAGAGGAATAGAGCGCTACGGCTACTGTCTTCCTATGGACGACTGCCTGTGTCAGGTATCTCTCGATTTCGGCGGACGTGCGTGGCTTGTTTGGGACGCAGAATTCAAAAGAGAAAAAATTGGCGATATGCCGACAGAAATGTTCCTGCACTTCTTCAAATCTCTAAGTGATTCAGCACGTATGAATCTCAACATCAAGGCTGAAGGTACAAATGAGCACCACAAGATAGAAGGCATATTCAAGGCCCTGGCAAGAAGTATAAAAATGGCAGTGAAAAGAGATGTCTACCACTATGAGATACCATCAAGCAAAGGGTGCATCTGACATTTTTGTTAACAGATATTACACAAGGACACCTATACGCCAAATATTGTTAACAGAGTATGATTTTATATCATAAAATCTTGCAATCTACAGAAAAACACATACCTTTGCAACGTGTTTTTCATAGTATTAGATTTAAGGTTAAAAAAAGGTTGGAGTACAGCGGTACTCCTTTTTTTTTGCCCCTGCTTCTCATAAGCCCCAAAGCCTGCATCGGCATCATATTCACAAATCACATAAAAAACAGGCAAAACTGTAAAATTTTGTCACTTTTTTTAATACATTTGCTATCAATAACCAAACAGAATACAAACAGAACATAATAAAAGAACAGTCATGTCACAAAACTTGAAAAACCATCTGAAAGCAAGTTCTTCGCTATTAAAGACAAATTCTACACGTTTCCGAAGAAAATTAGAACTAATCCGGCTGAAGCGTATCAGAAAAAAGAAAGTTCCACAATACACATATTGCAAAAACTGCGGCACACGTCTCGAAGGTATGTACTGCCACCAGTGCGGACAGTATGCACTCGACACCGAACAACCGTTCTGGAAATATATACGCCAGTATTTCGAAAACGTATATCAGTTCGATACTAAAATCTGGCATACCCTGTGGCTTATGTTCACCCGTCCCGGACTACTAACATCAGAATTCAATGCAGGTAAAATAAACTCATACGTACACCCATTCCGTCTGTACATGTGCATATCTGTGGTATTTTTTGCAGTATTCTTTATGCTTATGGGCGAACGTGTAAGCGACATTACAAACATAAACGGAGGGCTTATCAATAAAAAAATAATCAGCAACATAAGTAAATCAGATCCCGAATCCCTTCCTGATACTACAATATACCTCTATCAGGCGCCACAACTTGTAAAAACACTTTCACTCAGATTCGGACTGAAAAATGCAGACAGCATCATAAGATATCAGTTGGTTGACAACGCTTACGGACTGGCACGAACCACTCTGCCACGTATTATAGCAGACTCATGTTTGAAAAAGACTGAAATAATGCGGAAGGACCTGGAATACATAAGCCGTAACAAGGCCAAAGCCAACCTAAACATTGAAAACTGGATAGACGGCAAAGATTATGGTCCGGAAAATGTGGCAGCAATCAAAGCCTTCAAAATAGACAGCATTAATATAAAGACTGCACAAGGCAAAGACAGTATAGCGTTACTGCCGCAAGATGTATACATCTGGAACGACAATCAGCACAAAGACGCAGAAACAGACTCTCTTCAGAAAGAGAAGTTCAGCAACAGCATTTTAGGCAGCTTGTCGAAATGGACACCATTCTTCATGATGTTCCTTTTGCCGGTATTTGCCTTAATGCTCAGAGTACTTTACAGAAAACTCAAAATGCCATACATGTGGCATTTCGTACATGCTATACATATCAACACAGTATTCCTTATACTTATATGCATACCTCTTATTCCCATCTTTGCATACGGCATAGATGATTTGCTGGCCAACCAGCAAACTCTTACAATATACCAGCAGAAATTCATGGAGACTACCCTCATAGCCTTCCCACTGCTTATATACCTGTATATGCTGATATCATTCCATGAAGTTTACAGACAAGGATGGATAAAGACAATCATAAAATCAGCAATATTCTTTATATCATTCTCGTTTATTGCCATATTACTGGCCTTGATACTTTTTATATGGCTCCTTATGATAGAAAGTGAATCAATATAGAAAATGAAACCATATAGGAAGTGAATCAATATAGGAAAATAATCAATATAGAAAGAAATGAGCATATTAACAACTGCCACACTGTAGCATAGCAAACATTTCACACAAATATTACATAACGGAAAATATAATTTATAAACAGATGAGAAAGATAAAAATTGTAGATATAATAAAGAAAAGATACCGCCGCATAATCAGGAATATAGAAGCAGCACGTCTGAAACGTATCCGACGCCATACCAAACCAGGATACAAGTGCTGTATGAACTGCGGAACCCCTCTTAAGGGAATGTACTGCCACCAGTGCGGACAGTATGCCCTCGATATTTACCAGCCTATATGGAAATACATACGCCAGTATTTTGAGAACATGTATCAGTTCGACGGCAAGGTATGGATGACACTGCGTCTGCTGTTTATTCGGCCAGGATTTCTAACCAACGAATTCAATTCCGGGAAAATCAACTCCTATGTCCATCCATTCCGTCTTTATATGTTTATATCGGTTCTGTTTTTCACATTCTTTTTCATGGCAGCAGAACAGCAGACAGACAGGGCACTACTTGTATTCAACAGTCAGCAGATTCCCGACAGTGTGGTAAAACACCTCTTGAGGTCGGATGCTTCTTCACTACCCGACACCACTGTTTATGCCTATAATACAAAAACACTTTGTGAAACTTTACGTGCCAGAGGGATAGAACAGGCCGACAGTATGATAAGACAAAAACATCCGAATATAGAAACCACCAATGAATTAAGTCTGGTTTCTATGCCCAAAATATTATTCGACTCGTGTATGGCAGTTACTCCTATACATCAGGAGGACCTGAATATTATTGCATCACTCAAAATAAATCCAAAATCACTGATGAATAATAAAGGTCAGAATATAGGTCAGAATAAAGGACATAAAAGCGGGAATGAAGATACCATTGAGGATGATATCTATATTGGACTGGAGGAAAAAGATTTGCTGGATTATACTCATCTGGCCGATATACCTGTGGATTCTGTAACCGGCATGGTTTCTGTTGACGCTCACGACTGGATGATAAAAAACAAGCAGACAGACATACTTCACCAACAGGCTACTGCAAGTTTTGTACTCGGACAGTTGTCTAAATGGACACCTTTCTATCTTATGTTTCTGCTTCCTCTGCAAGCACTCATATTCAAGATTTTCTATAGAAGAAAACGTTATATGGAACATTTTGCCCATTCCACACATCTCAGCAGTATGCTTCTTATTCTGTTGTCAATTCCGGCAACAATATTTCTGAGTAATCTTAATATGTGGAACAGTAATTTGGAAGATACCAATAAGATAGAAGATACTATCTACAGTCTTTTCCCTTTGGCTTTATTTATATACCAGCTTTTTTCAATGCACACTGTTTATAAGGAGAGCTGGATAAAATCAACAATAAAGTGTATTATTACTTATGGAATCTTTTATATTTTGGCTTTACTGATAGCAGCCGGATTGATAGTTTGGCTTGTAGCAAAAGTTTCGGGAAGAGTATGATGCCGTACCACTTAAGTCGGACGGCTGTATCACTTAAATCAAACGGCTTTACCACTTAAGTCGTACGACCGTACTATTATAGTCGTACGACTTAATTATTTAATGGGAAGCCTCCGCAATGACATAATCGAACATATCTGAATCTATCCACCATGAAAGTGAATACAATAACTGTATAATTTGCAAGTATTTCCGTATAATTTAGAGATAAAAAAGAATTCGAAAAATAATAAAGAGAACTAATATTATTCGTAACTTTGTATCAAGATTAAATAAACATAATAATGGAACTATCTATATACAGTTTTTCACTTTGTATAGCACTGCCGTTGATGTTATTCTTCGGCTTTTATTTTTTGTTTACAAAAACACTTGAGAAGAAAATTTTCAAAAATTATCTCCGTTCCCGACGAATTATGGGTATAGCATTGCTGTTGCTTGCAGCCAATTATTCGGTACATTTCTTTTATGGAATAAGATTCAAAAATGTCAATGCAGCCATATTAATGAATCTGTCCACCTACTTTTTATGCTATTATCTGTTCAGTTCGGCAATGATAACACTGCTCGACCGTTTCTACATAACCCGCAAAAGGTCATGGACACACATCATTCTCTGGGTTATTTTCTCTTCTCTTTCCGGAGTAGTATTATTGTTGCTGCCTGGCGGTGCCGTGCAGAAAATTGCATTATTAGCTTTAGCTACATGGCTGGTGATTTACGGGCTTGTACTGGCCCGCAGAGTAATTGTTGCATACCGTAGAGCCGTCCGGGTTTTCGATGATACACATGCAGATGATATAGGTGCATATATCAAATGGCTGTCCACTTTTACCTATTGGGCACTTATATTCGGTGTCGGATGTGGATTGCTGACATTCCTCCCCGACGAATATGTATATATCTGGATTCTGTCGTCAATCCCGTTCTACATCTATCTTTTCTACAGTTATCAGAACTACCTGCTGTTCTATGAACAGGTAGAAAATGCTTTTGAGCAAGACATACAGTCTGAAGAAGAACTTCTGACAGATACGGAAACAGAGCGTGAAACGGTTTCGGAACAGGAAACTCCTATATCCTATACAGAAATTATAGAGAAGGTGGACAACTGGATAAAGACAGATGGTTATATCCAACAGGGACTTACTATAAAAGAACTGTCCGAAATACTTCACACCAACCGTACCTATCTTTCTACTTATATCAAGACTACATATAAAATGACATTCCGCGAATGGATAACAGGTCTCAGGCTGGAATATGCGAAAAACATGCTGAAGGAACATCCGGAAATCAATGTTCAGAAACTGGCTGAAGCTTCTGGTTTCCTTTCCCGCAGTAACTTTATCAAATCATTTACCGAGAAGGAAGGATGCACGCCTGCCAAATGGAGGAAAGCGAATATGGAATGAATTCTGTGGTAAAAATTACATAATCTCATTTAAAAAAGTACTCAAACGACAATTCCAAAAGTGCTCAAACAACAAAAAAGTGCTCAAACGACAATTTCAAAAATGCTGAAACAACAATTTTTATAAAATGCTGAAATTTAGCAGAAAAAGTTTTTATAATATTTTGGATGCTGAATGACATTTATTACCTTTGGAGAAGACAAAGATAATAAATTTAAGTTTATATGAGCAGAAAAATCACTTTTCTTACCCTTTTTCTGTGGCTGATGGCAGTAACTTTTCCTGTATTTGCGCAACAGAAAATATGCATGACCAACACCTTCCGGCTAGTTTCGGAGAGGGACATGTTTAAAGAAAAAAGTTTTGTTACCCACAACCATGCGACTGATGGTGATTTTGGGTCCGTGCGCCTGACGGTACCGGTAAAGGAAACAGCCGCGACGGATGCGGAAGCGGAAGCACGACGCAAGGCTGATGCCGAGAAAGCCACAGAGCAACAAAATACACTTGCCGACACGCCGTCGGAAACCAAAATCACAAATGATTGTCATCTCTCCCTGCGTGCCAACCTGCTGCGCTGGGCTACCCTGACACCCGATTTAGGGCTTGAATGGCGCATCTGCCCGTCGTGGGGCATTGCCGTAAACGGCTCGTGGACTTCATGGAACTGGAGCGACAAAGACCGCCGATATGCCCTTTGGGAAGTGGCTCCGGAAGTGCGTTACTACATGGGCGAGAAGAAAGCC
>JAXEBI010000142.1:0-26146 GCA_034094155.1 Phocaeicola sp. | reverse complement strand
ATCAGGGTAAGGATGCCTAAAAACGGGACTTACTTCACTAAGACACTCTTCTTGACGGAGAAGCACCTCGCAGTGAAACCACTTTTCGACATATCTGGCAACAAATCTTAATTTGGGTGGCGCATTGACGAAGTCAGGAAGATATTGCTTTTGAGGTTTCCAGAAAATGTGAATTTGATGTTTACTATATAGTAGACAATCTGTATGTTGCAATTAGAAGGCTTAGAGCAGGGCAACAACGGCTTGTGAAGGCAATACTCGAAAAGAAAAGCATTAACTACTTGTCGAGAACATATAATATATGTAGGAAAACGTTGGAAAAACATTTGAAAAATGTTTATTCAGATCTTGCCTCTATATTGAAACACATATTTCATGATAATCTATACAAGTGATAAAGAAGGAAAAACGAGAATATAAATATTTTTTTTACATTATTCGGAAGATTCTGCTTTGCGTTATTTCAATTTAGATTTTTGGTCGGAATCAGATAAAAATCAGATAAATAATCAGATAAATGAACATTGGAAAACTGAACTGGTATTATAATTTTTTTGTTTGGTTATAATATTATTCTGTTTCAGTTTTATAGTTTCATATTTTTAGCTATTTTTGGAAAACTATTCTTGTCCTTATATAAACAGGATTAAGAGATTGCTTAATTTTTACCGTTTGAAATTTGGCAGTTTCTAAGAATAGTTTTCTTTTTTTGATAATATTAAAGAACCTATAATTCAATAAAATATATACAAAGATGATAACATTTCCTAATGCTAAAATTAACCTTGGACTAAATATCGTAGAAAAACGTAGTGACGGATATCATAATCTTGAGACAGTCTTTTTCCCTGTAAACTTGCAGGATGCTCTTGAAGTTAAGGTTTTGGAAGGTAGTGAACTTCCATATAAGTTGAGTGTAAAAGGTAACGCTATAGATTGCCAGCCTGAAGAAAATCTTGTAATAAGGGCATACCAGTTGCTTAAGAAGGATTTTGATTTGCCGCCGGTTGACGTACATCTCTTCAAGCATATTCCGAGTGGAGCAGGATTGGGTGGAGGTTCAACCGACTGTGCATTTATGATAAAAATGCTGAACCAGAAGTTTACCCTCGGACTTAGTTTGGAGAAAATGGAAGAGTATGCTTCAATCTTAGGAGCCGACTGTGCTTTCTTTGTGCGTAATGAGCCTGTGTTTGCAACAGGTATCGGCAACATATTTGAACCGGTATCCCTTTCACTGGCCGATTATTATCTTGTAATAGTAAAACCCGATATTTTTGTATCTACTAAAGATGCTTTCTCTAATATCAAGCCTCGCAAGCCTGAAGTATCACTGAAGGAAATTATCAGGAATCCGGTTGAAACATGGAAGGATACTATGTTTAATGATTTTGAGAACAGTGTTTTCGTTAAATATCCTCAGATTGCGGCAATCAAAGATAAGATGTATGATCTTGGTGCTGTATACGCCTCTATGTCGGGTTCAGGCTCTTCTGTTTACGGACTATTCAAACAACAGATTGAAAATGTAGACGAGGAGTTTGCAGGTTGTTTCTGCCGTCAGAGAGAAATGTTCTGATGACATATTCGTTTCTTGAATTTTATTTTGACTCGTACCGCAGAGAATTAGTATATAGATTAGTATATAGATCGTATAGTTTAAATAGTACTTATTATAAAATAATTATATTGTTGTGTTTCATTCTTTCAAGGAAGATATAACAGGTATTCCTGTACCTGAGAAGTTTACATTTCCTTTTCATTATTCACCTCATAAGCTTACAGAAATGGCGGCTGATGAGGTGATGGCTTATCTGGCAACCCGTGATACGTGGCAGGAAGAACTGCACGAAGGGAAGATGTTCGGAACTCTTGTAGTAAGATCAGAGTCTGGAGAAATCGGTTATCTTGCAGCTTTTTCAGGAAATCTGGCTGGCAGTAATTTCCATTCGTTCTTTGTTCCTCCTGTGTTTGATTTTCTTAAGGAAGATGGATATTTTAAGCAAGAGGAAAGGGCTATTTCTGAAATAAACCGACAGATTGAATCGGCTGAGTACGATGCTGATTACATAAAGGCGAAGGAAGAGTATATTAGCGTGAAACAATATGCCGATGAGGAAATAACCAAGGCCAAATGTATGTTTAAGGAAGCAAAAGCACAACGCGAAAGGAGGAGAAAAGAAATTCTCGGCAGTGGTGGTGTTATTTCTGTTGAAGAATCGCAGGCTATGATAAGAGAAAGTCAGTTCCAGAAAGCAGAACTTAAGAGGCTTGAGAAAAGACTTGAGGAGAAGATTTCTTCATGCTTGAGTGCCGTTTCGTCTTTTGAGGAATATGTTTCTTCACTTAAACTTGAACGTAAGAAACGGTCGGCTGCATTACAGTTGTGGCTGTTCAGGCAGTTTGATATGCTAAACGCAAATGGCGAGTCAAAAAACTTGTGTGATATTTTTAGGGATACCCCACAAGGCTTTCCTCCTGCCGGTGCCGGTGAATGTGCTTTGCCTAAACTTTTGCAGTATGCTTATCTGAATAATCTCGTGCCTTTGGCAATGGGGGAATTCTGGTATGGTATGTCGCCTAAAGACGAAATCAGGCATCATGGGCATTTTTATCCTTCTTGTAAAGGAAAATGTGAGCCAATATTAAAGCATATGCTTTTAGGACTGGATGTTGAGCCTAACCCACTGGCTGACGATAAATTCCGGGATGTAGCTCTGCGTATTCTTTATGAGGATGAGTGGATGGTAGCTGTTGACAAGCCTTCGGGAATGCTGTCTGTCCCAGGGAAAAATGATCTCGATTCTGTGCAGCAAAGACTGATGAAAATGTATCCTCATGCTACCGGACCTATGGTGGTGCACAGACTGGATATGTCTACATCTGGTATATTGCTTGCTGCCAAGACAAAAGAAGTACATGCCTTGTTGCAGTCTTTGTTTGAAAACCGGTTGATAGAGAAACAGTATATTGCCGTTTTAGATGGAGTGCCTGATAAAAGCCAAGGTGAAATCAATCTTCCTATTTGTCTGAATCCGTTGGACAGGCCAAGGCAGATAGTTGATTTCGACAATGGTAAACCGGCTACAACTTCTTATAAGCTTGTTTCCGTGGGGAATGATGGAAGAGCATGTGTAGTTTTTTATCCTCATACAGGTCGGACTCATCAGCTTAGAGTACATTCAGCCCATCCTTTGGGACTCAACTGTCCTATTTCTGGTGATGAACTCTATGGAAATCCTAAGTCAGCCGGCCGCTTGTGCCTTCATGCCTCCAAATTGAGTTTCAGACATCCTGTTACAGGTTTTATGGTAAATATTGAATCTCTTCCGGATTTTATTTAACTTGAAATGTATTTTTTTAGATTAGAATCTATTATATAACGAATCAATATATTTGGGCTATATAATGAATCATATTTTTTTGCGAAAACATCATAAGTGGTTTGGAATTCCTCTCTGCTTTCTGATAATAATGTTTTGTTTTTCAGGGATAATCTTGAATCACCGGACTTTGGTGGCCGACATAAACGTTGATCGTGGATTGCTTCCTTCCGCTTATCGTTATTCTGATTGGAACAATGGTATTTTCAGGGGAACTTTGAGGCTTCATAATGGTGAAGCGTCTAATTCTGTTCTGATTTATGGAAATAACGGAATATGGAGATATGATTCTGGAAGTGTAACAGATTTTAATGCCGGCTTACCTTCGGGTGTGGACTATCGAAATATCAAGGGGATGACGATAACTTCCGGTGGTGAAATTTTCGCAGCTTCTATGTTCGGTTTGTACAGGTACCATTATTCTGATTCGGGTCCTGATTCTGATTCTGACTCGGGTTTTGATTCAGAGTGGCAATATTGGGTACCGTTAAATTCACAGATACATGATGACGAGAAACTGACAGATATATGTATGATAGGTGACACACTTGTTGTACTTGGCAGGTCGTATGTATACCGTTCGTTGCCGCCATACCACAATTTTGAGCGTATAGAGTTGAAAGCTCCCGAAGGATATGACGGTAAGGTGTCTTTGTTTAAAACGGTATGGATGCTCCATAGCGGAGAACTGTTCGGCTTGGCAGGAAAGATTTTTGTTGACTTAATCGGTTTGCTGTTGTCATTGATATGTATAACAGGTCTTGTATTTTGGCTTCTTCCAAAGTATATGCGATATAAGCGTAAAAGTTTAAAGGATAATTTCAGTCCGCATTTAAGAAAAGCAGGTAAGACTGTAAAATATTCTTTACTCATACACGACAGGCTGGGCAGATATACTTTTCCTGTTTTATTGTTTTTGGTTATTACTGGATGGAGTCTTCGTCCTCCTGTTCTCCTGGCTTTAGTCTTTTCAGAGTCACGCCCGGTACCATATACTAAATTGGATTCAAGCAATCCATGGAACGATAAATTACGCATGTTGAGGTATGATTCCTCACAAGGTGACTGGATTCTTTCAACTTCCGACGGCTTTTTTACATTCAGGTCATTTGATGATGTTCCTCTAAAAATTGAAAAGACTCCACCTGTTAGTGTTATGGGACTTAATGTATTTCAGAAAGAAAATACAAGTAAGAGTAATACAGTTTGCGGCGGTGATATTATAGGAAAAAACATTACAGAAATGCAAGATTCTGCCTTGTGTAACAGGAAAGCCTATGAAGTGGAGACTGAAGGAGAATGGATTGTTGGCTCTTTCAGCGGACTATATAGATGGAATCGTGAAAAAGGAACTGTAACCGATTATTTTACAGGTGATGAAGTAGAGGACGTGTCTGGTCCGCCATTTGGAAAATATGCCGTTGCCGGATATTCTGAAGATTTTACGCCTTGCGACCTTTCAAAGAAAGTATTGTCTTCTTCATTGAAAACATCAGCGGAACAGGAAAATCAGAAAGTTTACAGTACATATAAACCTTTAATTGTAGAGTACTATGGTGGAACAGATTTATTGCCCATGCCGGAGGATTTCTCATGCCTGCCTATTTCACTATGGAATTTAGCTTTAGAAATTCATACAGGCAGAATTTATACTTTCCTTGGTGATGGAACATTGTTCTATATCTTTTTTGCCGGACTTGCTTCCATATGGTGTTTATTTACTGGTTGGAAAGTAAGGAAGAAAAAGTAAACGAGCGGAAAAGCAGATAAGTTTTAATGTTTTAGTTTTATATGTTACAGTTAATTAGTTTTATATGTTACAGTTAAAATGTTCTTGCCTAAGTGCAATTATAGTATGACTATAGTTTTTTGCAGAAAAATAACTTTAATTTTTGTTTTTTCTATATTAAGGTTAAATTTGCAAGAACAGCTTATTTATTCATCATAAGACTATAATCTGACAAATTATATTGTGAGTGTATACGAAATTGTGATTTTAAATTAATATTCGATGAAAAAGTTATTTTTAATTATTCCGGTATTTTCTATCGTTCTTGGAATTGCTTCTTGTGGCAATGGCAATAATAAAAGTTCAGAATCTGCGTCAACTGAGACGGTGGTATCATCAGAATCAGTAAAGTCTGCCAATGCGACAAATGCCTTGTGTGTTGAAGATATACTGAAAGATGCAGAAAACAATTTAGGTAAAGAAGTTACCTTAAAAGGTTACATAACACATACCTGCAAACATTCCGGACGCAGATGCTTTGTTATGGGAAATGATCAGAAGACAACCATACGAGTTGAGGCCAAAGGAAATATTGGAAGATTCAACAGAGAACTTATTGGTTCGGAAGTATTGATAAAAGGTATATTACGTGAGAACAGGCTGACTAAAGAATATATTGATCAGGCAGAAGAAGAACTCAGAGAAAAACAGGGTAAATCGGAAGGTGATGGCGAAACATGTGATGCTGAGATGAGCAATATCAAAAACATGCGTGAGTGGATGAAAGCCAACAATAAGGATTATTATTCTGTTTTCTATTTAGACGGTACTGATTATGAAGTTATTCAATAAAAATCTTACTTACTGGTTGCGTGCGATTCACCGTGATTTGGGGTATCTTATGGTTGGTATTTGCATAATTTATGCTGTATCGGGCATACTGCTTAATCATATTGACGGGAAGGATCCTGCTTTCAGAACAACAGAAGCCAGTGTAAGTCTGTCTTCAGGTATGAATCCCGACCAGCTTATGCATAAGTGGAAAGATATGGGGGAACTTCCAAATATAAAGAAAGTTTTTCCTATAGATAACGAACATTGCAGGGTAATGCTCGAAGGTGGAGTTGGCATTTACAATTCAAAAACCGGTGTAGTGGAGTATGAAGTACACGAAAAACATCCTGTAATTTACTGGTTCAACCGCTTGCATTATAATAGAGTAGGAGGATGGAGTTTCATGGGTGACTTTTTTGCTTTTTCGTTAATATTTTTTGCTGTATCAGGAATGTTTATGGTAAAAGGCAAAAAAGGTATTTCCGGACGCGGTAAATGGCTTGTTCTGTTAGGTCTGCTTATTCCGCTGATTTATGTTCTGATAGCATAACCGGCTCATTTTTATGCTTTTAAATGAATATCTGTAGCGTAAGTATTACTTGATTTTAGACTATTCCCTTCCGGATTTATAAAGTATTATAGCTAACTTATATATTAAACTGTATTATATCATAATATCATAGTGTGATAATATCATAAAATCGTAAAATCATAAAAGAAGCCTTTTGCCTGTGCTCTCTAATTAAGAGAATACGCGGCAGAAGGCTTCTTCTGTTATTTATACTTAGTGCTTAACCTTATATTATATATTTATATTATTTATATTATAGATTTTTACGACTCACCATTTAAAACAGATAGATTGTACCTAACCGTTGAACCGTAAATTATGATATTATAATAAATGAATAAGCATCAGAACATATAGTCCCAGGCAGGCAATTCTATAGGTTTCTGTTTTGCTGCTTTTATGGCATCTTCCTTCAGATATTTTTTGTTTACTACAATTCTGAACATATATTCATCAAACCATTTGTCAGTAAAAGTCATATATCCGTTATGTCCTGCCGATGGCCCCCAACTGTTTTCGAACTGCCATTTCAAAGGTTTGTCGTTTTCATCTGTATCTACTGCAACTATAGCCATGGCATGAGCAGAACCACTTTCTCTGGTAAGTATTCTGGCCTTCTTGTCCATGTTTAGTTTTATACCGAAAAGGGTTGCATAATCGTACATGTCGGGACTGCATATACCTTCTGTTGCATTATACATTGCGACATCACAAGATGCATAAAGGGCTTCGTTTCCTTTGATGGAAGAAATGGCTGCCTCTTTTATAACGTCATTAGGAAGATTTAGGTAAGTCCAGTTCACACCTTCGTATGTATTTCTGTAGTTTGTAATCTCATATACCTTATAATATTCACGTGTCGGGTCGTTCATTATCATAATATAGGAATCCGTATTGTAGTCTTGCGGAGTAATCATCTTATAAAATTCCTTAGGAGTAGTTTTCAGAGTCTTTATTTCACCGTCGGCTGTTTCATATCTCCATTCGAATTCCGAAGGTGGTGTTCCCAGACACAAAGACAAGAGACGGTATACATCCTTCAGTATCTCCTTTTTAGCTTCAGTAATTTCCTTTTTGCTTTTCTTTTCGGCTACCATGTTTCTGAGCTCATATCCGCCTGTACGCAGACGTTCGTTAAGTATACTTCCCATCTGCCCGGTATTGTTTGAGTGTGCAGTTTCCGGCATTACACTTTGTGGTGCCACTCCATATTTTTCGGCAATATTGTAGAAAAGATTCCACACGCCGCCATCACCCACAGGAGAACGGAAATAGAACTCTACATCTCTGTCGAGCATAGAATGGCCGGCAGTAGCAATGGCATTTTCAAGGAAGAGATTACTTTTCTCAAACATATCCCAGAAATAGTTGTAATTATGAGAAAAGTCGAAATCCTTAATGTTGAATTGTTTCATTACCGAAGGGCGGAGTACATTCATCGAAGTAAACATCCAGCAACGGCCAGATGATTTCTGGTCGGTAATTCCTTTTACATCAACTCTGTATTTGAAATAATGATCAGTCTGTCCCTGTATACTTCTGTTTAGGGAAAGCTTTTTAAGGTTTGCTTCGTTTGTTATAATATTCTGAAGTGCCTTAGTTTCACCGTCCAGGACAAAAGAAGATTGGATTTCCTTTAAATCTTCTGTTGTAATCTGCTGTGCATTCGAACATACTGAAATGGCTCCTAAAGCGGCTGTAAACAATAATTTTTTCATGTGTATTATATTTTTAGCATTATTTTAATGCAAATATGATGAATTTACTCGAAAATTGCAAGTTCGTGTTTCAGGTAAGTTTAGGCTTTGCTATCAAATTGTCATGATATTTGTTAATTTTTGTCCGTAAAAGCCTTGTTTTATGAAAGTATTTTTATTATATTTGTAATGAAGATAACAAAAAAATATATGAGAGAGATGAAAAAGGATGAACATTTATCAGTGAGAGATTATCAGAATCTAAAGACAAAAGTGAGGGATCATGTATCTATGTATATACCGGTTCCACAGGATGTTGATGAAAAGACTCAAGAAATTTTACTTGAAATTGTTTCGAACTACAATGCTGATGAAGTTATAAAAATTAATTTTGATGAGGAAATCAGGAGAATGTCGTATACTATGTGTATGGATTATCTGAATTCTAAGACTGTTTCCAATAACTTTCCGCTGCATAGTATTTATGAGCCGGATGTATTATCGTGATTGTGGTACTTTTTCCTGACAATGGAATCTGTTTTATCAGCAATATAACAGTATGGCGGTATAGCAATATAACAATATAATAGTATAACGGCATAAACAGTATAATACTTGTATGCTGTGTTGTGCTGTGTGATTTTTTGCATGAGAAATCTAATAATAACTTTTATAACTTGAAATGAAGAGGAAAATATTTATTGAAAACGAAATAAAATAAGGGTACATGCCAAATAATTATTTATACGGCTTGTACCCTTATTATTTTTATTTGCTCTATTGCTCTATTACTTATTATTACTTTGTTAGTATGTTGTTACTAATGTAATTGCTGACAGAACAAACGTTTATAGTGCAATACTTTATAAAAGGCAGAAAAACTTATTTCATATTGTCGTTAGTAAGTAACTTGCCTTTATACTCTCCTGTAAGAGTATTCAGGAACTTCACCATATCAGAAGTTTCCTTATCAGACAGTTTTACTCCCACTTCATAAAGTGCCATAGCCTGAACGGCTTCTTCAAGAGTTTTCTTTGTTCCGTCATGGAAATAAGGAGCTGTAAGAGCAATATTTCTCAATCCAGGAACCTTGAATCTGTGCATGTCTCGTTCAGTCTTAGTTTCCTTGTTGCGTCCGTGGTCTTCGAAAGTAATTTCTGTACCTCTGTCATTGAAATAATCAGCCTTTATACCCATAAGCTCATACGACTGTCCTCCTAAGTTTTCTCCAACATGACATGTGGCACAATTATATTTCTTGAACAGTTCGTAACCGTTTATTTCTTCGGCAGTAAGCACTTCCTTGTTACCTTTGAGATACTTGTCGAACTTTGAGTTTGGAGTCAGCAGTGTACGTTCGAATTCCTGTATGGCATCTGTGATAGTTTCCTGAGTAAATCCTTCCGGATACACTTCTTTGAAAGCTTTTTCAAAATCTTTGTCTTGTGCGAGTACATTACAGATGTCATCAAATGAAGTATGTCCCATTTCTATAGGATTCAATGGAGGACCACCGGCCTGTGCTGCAAGAGTGTTGGCACGTCCGTCCCAGAATTGAACAAAATTATAGTGTGCATTAAATACTGTAGGAGCATTTACTCCACCTATTTGTCCTTTTACACCTTCTGAGAACTGCTTGTTGTCCACTCCACCAGTATTTAAAGCATGGCAGGTAGCACAAGAAACTGTATTGTCTACAGATAGACGTGTATCATGGAAAAGAATATCTCCAAGGACAACTTTTCTCAGGTCGACTGCAACGGAGTCATGAACCGGACGTATTGGCTCGTTTGCAAATTCTGCATCTGCAAGGGTATTAGGATATTCTTCCGCCCTGTGAGTCTTGATCCAGTCGAGTGCCATTGCAGTTTCCTTGTCGGTCATAGATGCTCCCCAATGAATCAGATAATATTTTGGCAGAGGCATAGTACCATCTTTTACCACCTTTTCAACTTTGGCAAGGTCAACCTCGCTTACTTTCTCATTTTTGTTGATTGCATCTACCATAGGCTGGATATCATAAACTTTGTAAGCTTTTTCGATATCCTCCTTTACTATTTTTCCTGCAACAGGCAGGCTCGCATAAAACGGCAATTTAGGGTCAGATGTATGACATTCCATACATCCTCCGTCGGTAAGCAACTGCATCATTTTTGCGTTGGCCTCAAGAGAGTCGGATGGTGCTTTGTTTACCAGGCGGTAAGTCGCCACTGCACCCACTGCAATAAGCAATGATACCAAGATAACTTTTTTCTTCATAACCACATTTTAATTTAGTTAGTATTTCTGTTATATAAATGGATACTATTTTGAGCTGCAGGCAGATAATTTACGCCATACCAGCACATCTGCAAAGAAATAAATCCTGCTATCAGCATAGCATACAGTAGCAGATTGTTTCTTTTATGTAATTTCCCAAAAGGATTCTGCAAACGTAAATGGATATATATAAGATAGATACCCCATGTTATAGCAGCCCATGTTTCCTTGGGGTCCCAGCTCCAGTAGTTGCCCCATGCATCTTTAGCCCAGATTGCTCCCGTAAGCATACCTATAGTGAGAAAAGCTGTACCACCGTACACAAGTTCATCGGCAGTAGTGAGATACATGCTTTTATGTTTTGCTATTCCCAAACATCCTATAATGAATGCGCATCCTAATAGAGAATAAGAGAACATGTATACTGTAACATGAGGTATAAACCATATACTCTGTAAGGCAGGCATAAGTGATTGGTCGTGTATTTCTGGTTTAAGTATGTTTATAATGCAGAATACGGCAGCCACTATTGTAGTAAACGAAAGAATCCATCTGTATTTCCATCTCCAGTAAGTTAGGAGTCCTGATATACTCATAAACATTGAGTACCATAATCTTGTTTCGCCCATAGTCCGAAGCGGGGGCCTTTGCTGATAAATCCATAAACCGGTAATAAAGGCTCCGAAGACTAATATACCTATTATTGTTGCTGTAACGGCACCATAAGAAAACTTCTTATTATAAGCCGACATTATAGCTCCCACAGCCCATAATACAACAGAAATTATGGTGAAAATATAAAAATTATGCCAGTTGATTTCCATGATGTATGAGTATAAAAGTGAAATAAAAAAGTATATGAAAAGTATATATGTATTTATGTATATATGATTCAAACCGTCCTACTGTGCGGTTTTTCTTTTTTGTGGTCCGTAAACAAACATTCCGATGCCACCCAGTAAAGTCATGACTATACCTATAAGCTGAATATATTTCCAAGGGTGACTTACTATCTGCAAAATACAATATTGCGGTTTGCTGCTTTTCATGTCATATCCCGAAAGATAGATGTCTTCACCCCAATTATAGCTATACGGATGATTGACTTTTAGAGTTGTTTTTGTGATCTTTTTCCCTTCATTATCCGAAATCAGAATTTCGGCCTCGTAATTTTTGGGACTTCCGTTTTCATAATATTCGGCATCGAAATTATTTAGGGAAATGTTATATTTAAGATATCTTTTTTCACCTTCCATGGTATATGCCTCATTGTTCTCGTTGCCGAAAAAAACAGGCATTCTCATTGAAATGGTATCGCTGCTTCCCATGAATCCGGCAAATAATGCAATCCATAATCCTGCATGGTTTAAAATGAATCTCCATCTCATTTGTTTGCGGTGCAGTATAGCCTTAACGGTGATAAGGCCAAGATGGGTGAGAAGTAAAACAATTATCCCGACAAAAATCCATGATGACATAAAATTGTAGAATCCGAGTTTTCCGGTAAGACCGTTCATCTGTGAAGCATCATATTCAGACATTTGAGGGAAAAGTCCTATAATTAATGATCCGGCAACAAGAAGTAATAAAGTTACGAAAGTTGTTTTGCCCGACATGAGAAAGGAAATTATATCTTCGCCAAGATTTACCTTTTTGCTGATATTTACATCCTTAGCTGATATCCATATTCCATATATCCACAATAGTCCGACTACTATATTTAATGGAAATCTGAAGAAACTGTATGGAAAGTTTCCTGTCAGATATTGTATAATCGCCAGTGCGAATATCAGCAATGGCCAGAATAGCAGATGTTTTGATTTGTTCATATTCAGGTTGTTAAGATATATATGTATACGAAAACTTTAAACATAAATATTTCTTTTAAATGCTATTTTAACCTATATACATATTAAAGTCTTCTAGTTTTTGCATTTTCTCATTGCAAATATATATTATTTATATAAATCCACAAATTAATTTATGTGGAAATTGTATTGATTACAATTGTCATTTGATTATTTCTAATGAAATTATTAAATATTAATACTCATATTACTTTTTTTAGTACATAGGCAGAGTAATTTTTTATTATTTTTGTCGATGATGATTTTTATGTCTGTTTATCAGTAGAAATAATAAAAAGGGAAATAGACCGGATGGGTAAGAACCGGATAACAGTACATTGAATATAAATGTTCATAATTAATAAAAAGAATGAGAGTAAGAAGAAAAACTATAGTTGCAGTTTCCCTAATAGGGGTTGTATTTGTGATTGCCGTATATTTTATAGGTGTATGGGTAGGAAGCAATGATTATGGCATGTTGGGAAGATTCCTTAAAAATGAGAAAAATATGGCCGACAATGCTTCATTGGAAGAACTTGATGAGATAACGCTTACAGATTCCGCAGAGGTAAAAGAAATTACCTATAAATACGGAATCCCGGTCGACAAATATAATGTTCAGTACGGGATTGTGAAACCTAACCAGCATCTGTCTTATATACTCTCACAGTTCGGTTTGAGTGCACAGAATATTCATGATCTTAACTTGAAAACAGAAGGTGTATTCGATGTAAGAAAAATTAGAAGCGGACGTTCTTATGCATATTTCACATCTAAAGACAGTCTGTCTACACCAAAGTTCTTCGTTTATGAAGAAGATCCAAAATCGTATGTAGTTTTCGATTTAAGAGGGGATTATAATGTAAGCCGAGGAATCAACCCTTCTGAATGGATAACAAAAGAGATAAGAGGCAAGGTTGAGTCTTCATTATGGGTTGCAATGCAGAACTGTAATACATCACCGCAATTGGCTATGGTTTTGTCGAATATATTCGGCTGGACAATCGACTTTTTCGGACTTCAGAAAGAAGATGAGTTTAGAGTGATTTATAGTCAGGAGTATGTTGACGGTACTTCACTCGACAATTTTCATGTACTTGCTGCTTCATTCAGAGCATCAGACAGCACATATTATGCTATTCCATTTACTCAAGACGGTGAGGAACTGTATTATAATGAAAAAGGAAACAGCCTTGAAGGTGCGTTTCTGAAAGCGCCGCTCGACTTTTACCGAATTTCGTCACGTTTTACAAACAGCCGTTATCATCCGGTACTAAAACGTTACAGGGCTCATCACGGGGTAGATTATGCAGCACCTACGGGAACTCCTGTTTATGCAATAGGGAATGGTAAAGTAATAGCCAAAGGCTTTCAGGCTGGTGGCGGCGGAAACTTTGTGAAAATAAAGCATAATGGAGTATATGAGACAACGTACATGCATCTCTCTAAATTCGCAAAAGGGCTTAAGGTAGGGGATATGGTAAAACAGAAAGAGGTCATAGGTTATGTAGGTTCAACAGGACTGTCAACCGGTCCTCATTTGGATTTCAGGGTTTATGAGAATGGAAAGCCTATTAATCCGCTTACCATAAAATCTCAGCCAAAGAAACCAATCAGCAGCGAGAATATGCCCCAGTATGAGGTTTTGCGTGACTCGCTGATTAACTTGCTTGACAATATGAATTAAGCAAAACAGGATTTTCATAACAATTCTATATCTTGTATTTGCTATTTTGTATTTTGCATCCAGTATCTTATATCCTTTATTCTCTATTCTTCATATTGTATTGTCATATTATATTATTATATAACGAATTAGATTACTAAGTATTTATTTAATTATGGATTTATTGGAATTGATAAATAAAAGACAGAGCGACAGAAAATACAGTAGTACTCCGGTAGACAGGCAGCTGATTATAAAATGTCTTGAGGCTGCCAGACTTGCACCTTCTGCCTGTAATAGTCAGCCTTGGAAGTTTGTTGTTGTAGATTCTCCTGAGTTATTGCCATCGATGGCGTCCGCGGCATCAGGAACTGGAATGAATAAGTTTGCCCATCAGTGCCCTGTCATTGTTGCTGTAGTTCTTGAAAAGATGAATCTTACAGCCAGAATTGGCAGTGTTATAAAAGATAAGGAATATTCCCTTCTTGACGTAGGTATTGCAGTAGAGAATTTTTGTTTGCAGGCCGCAGAACTTGGTCTTGGTACTTGTATTCTTGGATGGTTTGATGAGAAAAAGGTAAGAAAGCTTCTTGGTATAGGAAATAAACGTGTACCATTATTGATTACTTTGGGATATGCAGAAGGGGAGACTCGTAATAAAATCCGTAAGTCGTTAGATGATATGAGTTGCTGGAATATTTATAAATGATTATATCCTTCAGAATTTAATTTTTGTATCCTAAATCGGCTGAGCCTGTAATCCCAATTTCGCAAAGGACTGTCTTAAACGCCGAAAAGCAGCATCATAAGATTACTTATAATGCTGCTTTTCAAGCCTTTAGGTCGCTAATTTTAGCTTCCTTAGTACACCCTCAGGGATTCGAACCCTGGACCCACTGATTAAGAGTCAGTTGCTCTACCAACTGAGCTAAGAGTGCATTCTGATATGTTTGAGGTTCCTGGCGGATTCGAACCGCCGTACACGGTTTTGCAGACCGCTGACTAAGCCACTCATCCAAGGAACCGGATTGCTTTTGTTTTGCTTTGAGTTATTGTCTTTCTCAATTGCGTTGCAAAGGTATTACTTTTTTTTGAATCTACAATACTTTTGGCCAAAAAAATGATGTTTTTTTTGTCTTTTTTCTTTGTCAGTAGATTCTGTCTATTTGTATTTTCTTATTAATCTCTTAATCCATAGATTGTTATGTGGAATATTGCAGATACATGCAAATTACCGTAATTTTGGGGCTAAAAAGAATTTTCTAATAATTAATTAATCTGTCGATTATGTTATATTATTGGATTTATCTGTGCTTATTTTTGTCATTGCATGTCTTTATTTGGTTTTTCAGATTACATCCGGCACAACCATCGCATGGGGATTTTCCTTTACCTGTAATTTGTGCATAGATTTTTTTGCCGGCATATACTATGCAAAGACAAACTATTATTAAAACTAATATACTTTGTATGCTCATAAGCTTTTGTAAATTTAAAGGCTCAAAATATCATTACCGTATTATTATACCCTTATCCGGAAATATACTGTAGATATTTTAAGCCTGATAATTGTTATACATTGAAACATTAATAAATATACTTTCAGTGTAAAATACTATGTAAGTATACTTTTTTGCTATACAAACAAACTTCCTATCTGGTAAACTAAAAATGCTACAATCCATGCCAGAACTGTGGTGTATACAGCAGAGAAGATAGCCCATTTCCAACTTCCTGATTCTTGTTTAATGGCTGCAAGTGTAGCAACACACGGGAAGTATATAAGAATAAAAAGCATGTAGGCAAAAGCCACAAGAGGGGTAATTGGAATTCTGTCGGCCAGATTGACACTCTCCACATCGTCTGTATCGGCATAAAGTACACCGAGGGTACTTACCACAAGCTCTTTGGCTCCAACCCCGGAAAGAATACCTATACCCATTTTCCAGTCAAATCCCAATGGCTCGATAACAGGCTCAATAGCTTTACCAATTTGTCCGATATATGAATTCTCCTGTTGTTGGGCTACGGTCTCATACTTGTCGTGATTAGGGTAATATCCTAAGAACCATATAATAATAGAAGCAACCATGATAATACCACCCATTTTCTTAAGATACTGTGCACCCTTTTCCCATGTGTGGCGGAGCACAGACTTGGTAGTCGGCATTCTGTATGGAGGCAACTCCATAACGAACGGTGTATCATCGCCTTTTACTATGAGCTTACTGAAAATGCGCGCCATCAGTACAGCAAGGAGTATACCGGTACTGTAGATACATAATAAAACAAGACTTGCACTGTTGGGGAAGAAAGCGCCAATCATTACCAGATATATAGGAAGTCGGGCACTGCACGACATCAATGGGTTTACAAGCATTGTTACCAGTCTTGACTTGCGGCTCTCTATTATTCGTGATCCCATTATTGCAGGAACATTACATCCGAATCCCATAATGAGAGGAATAAAAGATTTTCCGTGCAATCCCATTTTATGCATAATCTTATCCATGATAAAAGCTGCACGAGCCATATATCCCGAATCTTCCATGAGAGAAATAAACAGATAGAGAAGAAGAATATTAGGAAGGAATACTATTACGCCCCCTACACCTCCTATAATACCGTCTATAACCAGATCTTTCAGAGGACCGTCTGGCATAATGTTATCAACCATGCTTCCTATTGCAGATACAAGCCATTCTATTCCCTGCATTGGATAGTCGCCCAATACGAATGTACCTTCGAACATTATATACAGGAAAATGAAAAATATAGGAAATCCCCATATCCTGTGGGTCACAATACTGTCGACTATGCGTGTAAACATCTCAGTATTCTGATTATTGTCTGTATACGTTTCTTTCAGCGCTCCCGAGATAAAGCCATATTTGGCATCCGTCATAGCCTGTTCGCTGTCTTCGTTAAGCAGAACCTTAAGTCGCTCGGCCTCCTTGTTGCGTATGTCCAATATAGTTTTGGCGTTAGGCATGTCGGCTATGATTCTCTTTTCAATATCCTTATCATTTTCCAGAAGCTTGATGGCAAGAAAACGTGTAGAGTACTTGTGTCTTATTTCCTCAATCTTTCCTATCTCCTTCTTTATAGAGTCGATACTGCGCTCTATTTCCGGTCCGTGGTTTATATGGATATGCCTGATAAAGTTCTTTGGAGTAAAATCATTTTCCTCTTCCTTGTGGCTGCCATATTTATGGTCGGGTACATAAGCGTCGTGCCATTCCTTGTATTCTCTCAGAATTTCATTACGTATATCTTCCTTCTGTTCCATGAAGTCGGCACCCTCATAAAGCCCGATTATCACATGGAAAAGTTCGTCAATACCTTGTCCTGTACGGCTTATTGTAGGTACGGCAGGAACACCCAAAAGTTGGCTTAGTCCCTTAATGTCAAGCTTGTTTCCGCTATTCTCGAGAGCATCATACATGTTGAGAGCTATAACCATTCTTACATTCATGTCAATGAGTTGCGTAGTAAGATAAAGGTTTCTCTCAAGGTTTCCGGCGTCCACCACATTAATTATAACGTCGGGAGTTTCTTCAATGATATGCTTTCTTACATAAAGTTCCTCCGGACTGTATGCCGATAGGGAATATGTACCAGGCAAGTCAACCAGACGGAAATGATATCCCTGAAAGTCGAAATATCCTTCTTTGGCGTCTACAGTTACGCCACTATAGTTTCCTACATGCTCATGTGAGCCCGAGGCCACATTAAACAATGAAGTCTTTCCGCAGTTAGGATTACCTACCAGAGCCACATTTATGGTACGTCTTTTTCCCTGTGCAAGTATTCTCATCTGTTCGTCGGATACAGGTATACTTTCCGAAATCGGGTCATGAAATGAAGTGCCGCAATTAGTCCTTCTTGCTTCCTCTTCGCTGATAATCTCTATCATTTCAGCTTCCTGACGGCGCAATGAAATTTCATATCCCATAATCTTATATTTGATAGGGTCCTTAAGAGGTGCATTAAGAACAACCTCAACTGTCTTTCCTTTGATAAAGCCCATTTCAATGATTCTACGACGGAAACCTCCATGTCCTAAAACCTTTACTATGACCCCCTTTTCACCTGTTTTTAATTCTGATAGTTTCATGTTTTTATAATTTTGTGCAAAGATAAATGTTAGATATTTCTTAAACAAGTTATTTAGATTGTTTTTAAATAAAACATTGGCGGCTTGTTTTCCGTAGTATTGAAAGACTGTAATATAATATGGCATCTGCAACTGTTACTACCGTATTCCTGTCTGTGATATGTAAAATATAAATTGTAATTTTGCATCAGAGTTCTATGTCATACTGTTTAGATAAATACGATAACATAAACCAGATAATAAACAGAGTATAGAAATACCAGAAATACCATAATATAGAAATATATGTTCAGAAACAAAATAGAAAAATATATTGCCGAAAAAAGACTCATGTCACCATCCGACATGATAATTGTGGCCTTGAGTGGGGGAGCAGATTCTGTAGCCCTTATCAGAGTGCTGGTTGAATTGGGATATAAATGTGAAGGAGCGCACTGCAACTTCCATTTGCGTGGTTCCGAGTCCGACAGAGACGAGGAGTTTGTGCGTAATCTTTGTCGTGAGATAAACGTACCTCTCAATGTTGTTCATTTCGAAACAGAAGAATATGCGGCACAAAACGGAATCTCCATAGAAATGGCAGCCAGAGAATTAAGGTACAGTTGGTTTGAGAAACTGAGAATCGAGAAGAATGCCGATGCGGTAGCGGTTGCACATCATAAAGACGATAGTGTGGAAACCTTTCTGCTGAATCTTTCGCGCGGAACAGGGATAAACGGACTAAAGGGAATAATGCCACGCAACGGATTTATTGTCCGTCCGTTCCTTGAGATAGGAAGGAAGGACATTCTCGAATATCTTGCCTGTATAAATCAAAGTTATGTAACAGACAGTACCAACCTCGAAGATATATATACAAGAAATAAAATACGTCTTGGAATTATACCAATGTTTTCGCAGATTAACCCTTCTTTTGTTGATTCCGTAGCCGAAACTGCATCCCGGCTTTCCGATGTGGCTGTCATATACAAAACCTATATCAGTCAGGCTCTGGAAAGACTTGTAAAGATACACGAAAATGATGTTACTGCTCCTTACCTGTATAATACCGTCAACATTGATGATTTGCTTGGAGAAGTCTCGCCTCAAGCCATTTTGTTCGAATGGCTGTCACCTATGGGATTCAATTCTTCTCAGATAAAGGACATAATGAGAAGTCTTAGTTCGGAATCCGGACGCAGGTTCTATTCCCAAGAGTGGGAGTTGCTGAGAGACCGTACACAGCTAATAGCAAGAAAAATAACAACAGGCATTTTAACATCAGACGGGGAATTGTCTGTTGGAATCACTGATTGCAATGCTATCATCCCAAAGTTCACATCCCCCATAGCCGGACCAGGCGATTCCCTGATATCCTCCATGTATGCTCATCCCGAACTTCATACCGAAACAATCTCAGTCAAGCCTGGATTCAAAGTTCCGCGCGACAATACCAAAGCTTATCTCGACGCGTCGAAGATAAAAGGAGAACTGACATTAAGGAAGTGGCATTCGGGTGATAAATTTGTTCCATTCGGCATGAAAGGCTTCAAGAAGGTAAGAGATTATCTTCGCGACCGCAAATATTCTATTTTCGAAAAAGAAAATGTATATGTAGTGACATCCGGTCAGGATATAGTGTGGATAGTAGGCGAAAGAACAGATAACAGATTCCGGGTTGATGCCTCTACAAGCCAGGTAATTGTGTTGAGTTGTGAGTCATGAAATTATCAGTTTAACACCAGCCTATATGATTACAATTTGTAAAGCCTATGTTACAAATTGTATTACAAAACCATAAGAATAATCGTTTTCTATTAAAAGATGTAAAAAAGAGGCTTTTGAATAATGTTCTTTCGAGTTTTTATATTTACTTTGAGAATACTAAGCAGCCTATACGTTGTAGACTGCGAGAATTTATTATAAAACAATAACTTATATTTTATGAACGAATTAATTGCTAAGATTAAGGAATTAAGTGCTGCATTTATTTCGGATGCAGAACAGCAGGCAGAAAAAGGCAACAAGGCTGCAGGTACTCGTGCCCGTAAGGCTTCGTTGGAACTGGAAAAAGTGTTGAAAGA
The DNA here is from genome assembly GCA_034094155.1 of Phocaeicola sp. Classification (GTDB taxonomy): domain Bacteria; phylum Bacteroidota; class Bacteroidia; order Bacteroidales; family Bacteroidaceae; genus Phocaeicola. The sequence continues at coordinate 5,980 of JAXEBI010000142.1, read as the reverse complement.
GTTTAGAAAAGTTTCTTTGGAAGAATCAAAAAAATAATGTTTTGGCAACGCTTTGATCAAAAAGGGTTGTATCACTTTTGTCTATTTCACGAAGTGATACAGCCTTTTTCTTTTTCGAAAACCTGTTAGTTTATGAATAGTAATAAAGGCTTGAGATTTTTTTTATTTGCAGCCATACTTTCCTTCCTTATAGCCGGGCTTCTTGTTGGCTGCTCGTTCACATCTGATGGAAATGAGGACACAGACAGGCGTGTCGACTCTCTTAATTCGCTCTCATATTCCCTCAGATATAAAAGTCTTGCCAAATCGTCCGAAGCAGCCAATCTTGCATTCCAACTATCTTCGTCGTCTCCTTCAGGCAAGTCCGAGGCTCTCAATAACATGGGTTTCTGTGCTTTTATGAGAATGGATTTCGAACATGCGTCGCGTTTGTTCAAGAGGGTCCTCGAAATATCCGACAATGAAATAGAATGTCTCATTGCCGATGTTGGCCTGATGAAAATTTACCAGCGTACATCCGAAAACAAGGTTTTCTATGATTACAGAAACGGAGCCCAGAGAAGAATCAAAAGAATAAGGCAAGACAGAAGTGTGTTCGAAGACTCATTATTGCTGAGAAGGTTCAATTATGCGCTTTCAGAGTTTCATATAGTTTCGGGTGTGTATTATTATTATTTGCAGCAGGACAGTCAGTCGCTTGCCGAAATTGATGCCATTAACGTGAGAAGCCTTGAGGCAGATACAGCTCAGTGGCTGTATTATATGTATATGAGAGGCTCTGGTGGAATGTACACTGCTTCTACTCCCGAAGATGTGGTTATAGGCGAATTCGGCTACCTCATGGAGTGCCTCGAATCGGCCCGCGAGTGGGGATATGTTTATTTCGAAGGGAATGCCTTGCAGTCTATGGCGGAGATTCTGAATTTCAGAAGCAACAGAGAGCTTATTTCCAAACGCCGTAAAGGGTGGCTTGAAATGATAAATGCAGACGACTGTCCCATCGACAGTCTGCCGTTGAATCTCTCCCGCAAGGCTTTGTCTCTTTTTAAGAAATATGGCGACTGGTATCAGATTTCGGGAACATACCGTACTATGGCTACATACTACAACTATATGGGGCATCCTGAAAAGGCGTTGCCACTTCTTGCCAAGGCACTTAGTTATGTCAACCTTCATCATGAGAAATTTTATGCCTGTACCGATACTACAGACAGGCTTCTTACCTATATGCCCTATGCTCAGCGTTCGCTCGAACTTGAGTGGATTAATGATAAGGGTATAAAAACAGTTCCCGAATGGATTGCCAGGCTGAGGGAGCAGCTCAGCCGCACATATTCGGCTATGGGAATGAAGGCCGAGTCGGATTTCAACAGAAACGTTTATCTCGACATACTCGACTATACCCGCCAAGATAAGGAACTCGAAAGCCGTTATACTGAGCTTGAGAAGGAATCGTCATTGCTTAATCTGCTTTTAGTGCTTGTACTTGCCGGATTTGTGGTTCTGTTTGTTTTGTTCTTTACTCTCAACAGATATTGGAGGAGGCGGAATAATCTTTATATCGAAAACCTTAAAAGGGTTTTGCTCATGTGCCGTAAGATTATGGCATCGGTGCCTGCCGAAGCTTCCGACTCGGAAGAAGTGGCTGCAGCCATAAGTGATACTGTCAAGGATGATATTCTTCGGCTTACAGGTGCAGATGATATGTGGATTCAGTGGTACTATTCTTCCAATGATACAGATTCTGATTCAGATTCTGAGACTGATTCTCCAGAAGAAGAACAGTCCTCTGTCGTTTCATGTGAAGAGCATACGGCAGATAATTCTGCTATGATGTTCGATATAGTAGCTCCTTGTCACGACAAGCCTGTTGGCCGGTTGTGGCTCAAGCTTAAGGCTCCTGTAAGCAAGGATACTCTGTCGCTCCTGCGTCTTATGTTGCCATATATGGCGTGGACCATGGAAAACGGAATGAACCTTGTGTCTCTTTATGATGAAAAGAAGCGTCTTGCAAAGGAGGAGTATATATTACGCCAGCATATTGCCGACAATAAACGTCAGAATGAAATAAAGAAAGCTTGCCTTTCTATCGTTACCGGTATAGTGCCGTATATCGACAGGGTGGTAAATGAGGTGGATAAGCTCAAATCGGCACCTTTTGCCAAAGCGGATGCAGTAAAGCTTGGCAAACTTAATTATATAGATGAACTTCTTGCCAAGATAAATGAATATAATGATATTCTGGCCCTCTGGATAAAGATGAAGCGCGGCGAACTTAGCCTGAACATAGAGAATTTCTCTCTCGATGAGGTATTTTCGGTAATAGTGAAGGGAAGACGTTCGTTCGAAATCAAGAATCAGGAACTTGTGGTAAATAAGTGCGATGCAGTGGTGAAGGCCGATAAGGCACTCACTCTGTTCATGATAAACACACTTGTGGAGAATGCACGTAAGTATACTCCTAACGGAGGAAAGGTGGAGGTCAGTGTCAGGGAAGAAGAAAAATTTGTTGAGATTTCTGTTTCCGATAATGGTCCCGGTCTTTCTGCTTCCGATGTGGAACGTATCCTTTCGGAGAAAGTTTACGATTCAGGAACTATCGGTATAGATACAGCCGATGATGTGGCCCAGTTGCAGAAACAGAAGGGTAATGGTTTCGGTCTTATGAACTGTAAGGGTATTATAGAAAAATACAGAAAGACAAATCCTATATTCAATGTATGTCTTTTCAGTATCGACAGTACCCCGAAAAAAGGCAGCAGATTTTATTTCAGACTGCCTAAGGGTGTCAGAAGAGCGGTTTTTACTATATTGGTTGTCTTGGGACAATTCGTATTCCCCGTAAATGACAATAATATAATATCGCCGGTTGCATTGAATGCTTCTGTTGCCGCATCTGCCAAATCCGCTTCCAATGTTTCCAATGCTTCTTCTGCTTCAACTTCTTCTGCTGCTTCCCAGGTATATCAGATATCGAAGTACGACAGTCTTTTGGCTATAGCAAACGACTTTGCCAATATGGTATATGACTGCAACGTGAAGTCAGATTACTATACAGCATTAGACCTTGCCGACAGTGTTTTCTTCTATATGAATAAACATTACCTTAGATACTCTGGCAAGCATGCTCCACTGCTAACTATGGATGGAAGTGGTGAAGCATCCGAACTGCAGTGGCTGGCTGCCGGTTTCGATACAGACTATTATATTCTGCTCGATGTGAGAAATGAGGTTGCCGTGGCATCGCTTGCGGTAAAAAACTTCAGCCGATATTATTACAACAATAAGGCTTATACCACACTTTATAAGCAGATAAGCGAGGATAAATCTCTCGAAGAATATTGCGTCAGGATGCAGAAATCATCAAATAATAAGATGGTTGCGCTTACACTGATAGTTTTTCTTGTGGTGGGTGGAATAGTGGCATATTATCTGCTTTACCTTAGGAGGATACTTCATTACAAATATAATATGGAGCAGGTATTTTCCATAAACAGGTCAGTATTCGCGTCGGTCTCTGTGGGTGCCGACAGCATGTCGGATATGTCGGACGATGTTTGTGCTTCTCTTATAAAAGGTATGTATGCCGATGTAAACGAACTCGTACCTATAGATAATATGGTAATAGGTATGAGTGCGGGATATACAGCATCTGGTACGCCCGATGAAATGCTTAACAGCCTTAAGCTTACATGGAGGCGTGTTACTGATGATGAGTCAGTTATCGAGAAGATTGAGAGGTGCTATTATAAACGCAGCATTACTTTCGATGCTGAAAGTGCATGGCTTCTTGTTCCTTTGCAACTTGAAATTGGTGGCGAGGAACGGTGTATTGGCGTTTGGGGACTTCAGTGCAGCTTTGCTTCGGTGAGAGAAGAAGACCTGCTGATGATAGAACTTATATCCGGATATCTTGCCGTGGTACTTTATCAGACCATAGTTCAGGTTGAAAGACAATGTCTTGATATAGAACTTGCACAGGATGATGCCCGTAAGGCACAGTATGAGGAAAATATGCTTCATGTGCAGAATATGGTTCTCGACAACTGTCTTTCAACTATCAAGCACGAAACTATATATTATCCCGGCAGGCTCAGAAAGATTGTTGGAAGTATGCTCGATTCTTTGAAGCATTATACCGGTACATGTGTTAAACATGACGGTAAATCTGTATCGGAAGATAACTCCCGGAGTGCTGATACTCAGTGTAGATCCGCAGACAAGACTTTGCCGTGTTCAGAAGATGAGCGCTTGTCGATGATGTACGAACTTGTAAGTTATTATAAGGATGTGTTTACAATCCTTTCTTCGTGCGCGTCAAGGCAATTGGATGAAGTTACTTTCCGCCGTACAGTAATCAGTGCCGGCCAGCTTGTGGAATATGCCATGAAGTATTTTAGAAAGCAGTCAAGGAAATTGAATTTCAGCCTTTCACTCCACACGGATTCCTCAGCCGGAGAACTGGATGATAAATATTTCTACGGCGATGAGATTCTTATGAAATTCATGTTTGAGAATCTTATCGAGGAGGCACTAAGATACCGTAAGGATGGTAAACTCATTATAAAGGTCACTACATCATACGGTGGGTTTGTCAGGTTCGATTTTATAGATACCCGTAGAGACTTTACCCAAGAACAGCTAAATCAGCTCTTCTATCCCGATAACGCGCGTATATGTATGTCGGAAACTGGAAACGAACTTACCGGAACAGAATATCTGCTGTGCCGGCAGATAATGAGAGATCATGATGAGTTTGGAGGAAAAAGAGGATGCCGGATTAATGCTTCAGTGTCGGAAGAAACCGGAGGCTTTTCGGTATGGTTTACATTGCCGCAGAAAGTATAGTGTAGATTTTTGTATTAATAGGATTAATAATAAAATATAGAAATGGAAAAGTTTAAAGTAATTATAGTAGAAGATGTTAAGTTGGAATTGAAGGGAACAGAACAGATATTCCGCCATGAGATACCTAATGCCGAAGTCATAGGAACAGCTATGACAGAAGCCGAGTTCTGGACATTGCTCGAAACCAAGACTCCAGATTTGGTTCTTCTCGACCTTGGACTTGGAGGTTCCACTACCATAGGTGTTGATATATGTTCCCGTCTCCGCAGAGAGCGTCCCGAGCTTAAGGTTCTTATTTTTACAGGCGAAGTCCTTAACGAAAAGTTGTGGGTAGATGCTCTGAATGCCGGTGCCGATGGTATTATACTTAAAACGGGTGAGCTACTTACTGCCATTGATGTCCAGGCTGTAATGGAAGGAAAGAAACTTGTGTTCAATTATCCTATTCTCGAAAAGATAGTCGAGAGGTTCAAGCAGAGTATTATAGCAGAACAGCGTCGTCAGGAAGCGATAATTAACTATGATATAGATGAATATGATGAAAGACTCCTTCGTCATCTTGCTCTCGGATATACCAAGGAAATGATAACCAATCTCAAGGCTATGCCTTTTGGAGTGAAGTCTATAGAGAAAAGGCAGAATGAGCTGATAAACCGCCTGTTCCGCGATGACGAGAGAGTAGGGGTAAATGCCTGCCGTCTGGTGACACGTGCTTTCGAACTTCGTATACTTGATATAGATAATCTTGAACCAGATGATGAATGAAAATGAAGACCAGATCGGAATATCACGTTAATGGCAGTCAGGAAAGTGAAAAAGAAATGCAGTGCAAGTCTTCAAGGCCACGGAAAAGATTCATGCATCCGGCTACCATGTTTTTCTTGCTTGGCATAGCTGTGGTATTATTGTCGTGGGTAGGCAGTGTATACAACTGGAACGGTGTTCAGAATCTGCTTAGTACGGAAGCCATGAGGTGGATACTTAGGTATTCTAGTAACCATTCTATTTTCCGCCTTGACACGCATGTTCCCTACACCTACCTTTGCGCCGTAACCCTAAAACAACAATGATTATGACAAAAGAAAAAGTAAACTATCAGGAGGTGTACGACCTCTATCAGTTATGTAGCGAG
>JAXEBI010000141.1:0-8158 GCA_034094155.1 Phocaeicola sp. | reverse complement strand
TGCTGACTGGCAGCCTAATACTCCGATTGAAAAATATAGGGAACTTTTACCTGATAGGTGGAGAAAGGATTAACGGTGATAAAATCATCATTAATCCTTTTTTTATTATTTGCAATGTGGAATCGTGGAGACGCTTACAGTCATCACCAATCGTCACACACTCAAGAACCGGTATTCATATCTTTGTAATGTAATCAAGAAGGCCACCTGATGACAATAGCTGTAAGAGCTTAAGCAGTACAGATTAAGAAATACAGTGCTGATGAAATAATACAGTGCTGATACATACAGTAATCAAACTAATTATTAACCTTAAAAACATTTTAGTGTTTTTCAGAGTTTAGTTTTTTAGAATTAAGTAATTCATAGTTAAGTAATTCATAATTAAGTATAGAGTAAATAATTTAGAGATAGTATTTTAGAGAAAGTTGTAATTGTACTACCCGAAACTTAGAAAGTGATATTCATCCCCATTTCTATGATTTTAGATTGTTGAGAAATAGGGATTTTTTGATTTGAAATCTTAATAATCTTGTGATTTTTACCTATTTTTGTACTCAAACCTGAATAATCAATATTTAATATTTGTCAGACTACAATGAAAAAATCATTTCTTTCATGTTTATTCCTGAGTGTAGCTCTCTCTCTCTCGGCACAAGAGTTTTATGAGAAACATGTTAAGTTCCCCGAGAATGCCAGTATAGAACAGAAAGTAGATATGGCATCACGTCTTGTACCTACTGCCCAGCAGATGGAATGGCAGAAAATGGAATTCACCGCATTTCTGCATTTTGGTATCAATACTTTTACAGGTAAGGAATGGGGTGACGGTACGGAAAGTCCTGCGGTGTTTAATCCTACAGAACTGGACTGTGACCAATGGGTGAAGGCTTTGAAAGATGGTGGATTCAGAATGGCAATCATTACTGCCAAACATCATGACGGATTCTGTTTGTGGCCAACTCAAACTACAGATTATTCTGTTAAATCTTCTCTTTGGAAAGATGGCAAGGGTGATGTGGTAAGAGAACTTAGAGAGGCATGCGATAAATATGGACTAAAGTTTGGAGTATATCTTTCACCATGGGATAGAAATGCTGATTGCTATGGGGATTCTCCTGCTTATAATAAATTCTTTATACAGCAATTGACTGAATTGCTTACTAATTACGGAGAGGTTCATGAAGTATGGTTCGATGGCGCAAATGGTGAAGGCCCTAATGGCAAGAAACAGATTTACGATTGGGATGCTATTATGAAAACCATACGTACATTGCAGCCTAAGGCCGTTACTGCAATCATGGGTGATGACGTGCGCTGGGTAGGTAACGAAAGCGGACTTGGTAGGGATACAGAATGGAGTGCTACCGTTAAGCGTCCGGGGTGTTATTCTACCGATTCCAAACTAAGTAGTATTGGTATTACATCACAATCCAAAGACCTTGGTAGTAGAGAATTGCTCGAAAAGGTTGATAATTTATATTGGTATCCTTCTGAAGTGGATGTATCTATTCGTCCGGGATGGTTCTATCATGCAGAACAGGATAATCAGGTGAGATCTGTGGCCAACCTTGTGGATATTTATTTCAAGTCTGTAGGATGTAATTCTGTTCTATTGCTTAATATACCTCCTGATAGAAGGGGACTTATTCATGAAACAGATGTTGAGCGTATAAAAGGACTTTCTGATTATCTTAAGAAAACCTTCTCCGACAACTTTATTCTTAAAGGTAATGAACTTTGGCAGCCTCAGTCGGGTGAACAGAAGGTGTTCAGTGTGAAAAAAGGTTCTACTGTCAATACTTTGTTATTGCAGGAAGATATCTCGAAAGGACAGAGAATTGAAAAGTTTATTGTAGAAGCATATTTAAATGGTGAGTGGAAATTCCTTACCGAGGGAACTACTGTCGGTTATAAGCGTTTGCTTAAATTCTCAGATCTTAAAACAGACAAAATTAGAATTACTGTTGTATCGGCAAGAAATAAGGCTAATATTATTAATGTTGGTTTGTATTATGCACAGAATTTACAGGACAATTCTGTTAAGGTTAAGCTGAGTGATGTTGACTCCAAAATGTGGAAGTCTGTAGGTGATGATGTTTCTGCTGCTTTTGACGGTAAGAGAGAAACTGTATGCAAATTCAATTCTCTGAAGCCTGTAGTTATAGATTTGGGTGAGACTATTGGTGTTTCAGGTTTTTCATATTCTCCTGCTTTAGGTGATGACTTGTCCGGTACCATCTTTAAATATAATTTTTATGTCAGCAAAGATGGAATGAACTGGAATAAGTGTGTTTCGAATGGTGAGTTTAGTAATATAATGCATAATCCTATACCTTACTTTGTAAGATTCGGAAAGAAGTTTGATGCACGTTATATTAAACTCGAACCTATATCTGAAATTAACGGCGAAAACAAGACCTCTGTTTCTGAAATAGGTATTTTGTTATAATATTACTGCCATATTTGATAAGCTGAGGATAATGACCTTATTCCGTAGCTTATCGAATATGGCTTTTGCTTTTTTGTATTTACCTTTTTATTTATCCGATATATTGTTCTTAATTAATTTATATACCTTAATTTGATATTCAATTATAAAAAAACTGTATTATCTGTTATGAATATTGTTTTTGTCAAGGCTGCCTTTACTTTGGGGTTAGGATTTTGCAGCGTGATTTCGAGTGCTCAGGTGCCATTATATAAACAGGCAGAGGCTCCTGTAGAAGAAAGAGTAAATGATCTTTTAGAGCGGATGACTCTTGAGGAAAAAGTGGGTCAGATCTGTTGTCCGTTGGGGTGGGAAATGTATACCAAAACAGGTAAGAATTCTGTTACTGTTTCCGATAAGTTCGTAAAACAGATGCAAGAGGCTCCGATAGGTTCATATTGGGCTGTCCTGCGTGCCGATCCGTGGACACAGAAGACACTTGAAACAGGCCTGAACCCGGAATTGGCTGCAAAAGCTCTTAATGCTCTTCAGAAATATGCGGTAGAAGAGACAAGGCTTGGTATACCTATTCTTTTCGCCGAAGAATGTCCTCATGGTCACATGGCTATCGGTACTACTGTTTATTCAACTTCTCTTGGACAGGCTTCTACATGGAACAGGAATCTTATTTATTCTATGGGAAAAGCTATAGGTCTTGAAGTAAGGTCTCAGGGAGGAAATATCGGATATGGTCCGGTATTGGATATATCGAGAGAACCACGATGGTCGAGGGTAGAGGAAACGTTTGGTGAGGACCCTTATCTTACAGGAGTTCTTGGTACAGAATTCGTCAAGGGCTTGCAGGGAAATGATTCTGATGATATTAAAGACGGAACTCACGTCTATTCTACCTTAAAACACCTTGCTGCTTATGGAGTTCCGAGAGGAGGACATAACGGAAATCCGGCAGATATAGGCATGAGAGCTTTGTTTGACGAATATCTTCCCGGATTTCAGAGGGCTGTTGAGGAGGGAAAGGCTTCTACAGTCATGACTTCTTATAACTCTATAGATGGAATTCCATGCACTGCCAATAAATTTCTTGTTGATTCTGTTTTACGTAAAAGGTGGGGTTTCGAAGGTTTTGTCTATTCCGATCTTGCAAGTATTGACGGTATAGCAGGAGCAAGAGTGGCAGCCGATATTGAGGATGCAGCAGTAAAGGCTGTCAGTGCAGGGGTAGATATGGATTTGGGTGCTAATGCATATAAACATCTTGTAAAGGCTGTTAGAGAAGGGAAGGTGGATATATCATATATAGATAAGGCAGTAAGCAATGTTTTGCGTCTGAAATTCAGAATGGGATTGTTTGAGAATCCTTATGTTTCTCCCGAAAAATCAAAGAAGGTTGTAAACTCACAGAAACATAAAGATATAGCACGACAGATAGCTCGTGAAGGTACGGTTCTTTTAAAGAATAACGGAATTCTTCCTTTAAGTAAAGATATAAAGCGAATTGCTGTATTAGGCCCTAATGCCGATGTGATGTATAATTATCTTGGTGATTATACAGCTCCTCAGGAACGTTCAAAGGTGATTACTGTGCTTGATGCCATTAAAGACAGGTTGCCTGATTCTGAAATAGATTATGTAAAGGGATGTGCCATAAGGGATACCATGAACAGTGATATTCCAAAAGCAGTAAAAGCAGCTCAGAATGCGGATGTTGTGATATTGGTTGTAGGAGGTTCAAGTGCGAGGGACTTCAAGACTCAGTACATAAATACCGGTGCGGCTACTGTTTCGAACGATGAAACAGAGGGACTTTCTGATATGGAGTGTGGTGAAGGGTATGACAGGGCTACGCTTAATCTTCTTGGACATCAGGAAAAGCTGATAAGAGAAGTTTCTAAAACAGGAAAGCCTCTTGTTGTGGTTTATATAGCCGGCAGACCTTTGAATATGAATCTTGCTAATGAAGTATCTGACGCACTGCTTACTGCATGGTATCCGGGCGAACAGGGCGGTAATGGAATAGCAGATGTTTTGTTTGGAGACTATAATCCAAGCGGACGCCTGCCTATATCAGTACCGAGAAATGAAGGTCAGATTCCTGTTCATTATTCACAGGGAAAGATGAGAGATTATATGGATAGTCCTGGTACTCCGTTGTTTACATTTGGATACGGATTAAGTTATACTTCATTCGAATATAGTAACTTACGTTTGTCTGCTCCAGAAGCTGATGAAAAAGATATAGCGCAGAAAATCGTTTGTACAGTAAGTAATACTGGTAATTTGGATGGGGATGAGGTGGTTCAGTTGTATATCAAGGATAGGGTAAGTTCAGTAGAGCTTCCTCCAATACGTCTTAAGGGATTCGAGAAAGTCAGCCTTAAAAAAGGCGAAAGCAAGGATGTTACTTTTGTCCTTACACGTAAAGATTTATCTTTCTTCAACTCTGAGATGCAGTTTGTTGCCGAACCCGGCTTGTTTGATGTTATGATTGGAGGTTCTTCTGACAATCTGCCTTTAAAGGGAACATTCGAACTGAGATAAACTGTGATAAAATGAATAATTCCTTATTTTGTATTTGGATGTAATTCTTAGGATATTGCTTTTTAAGGATATTGCTTTTTAAAGGATATTGCTTTTATATAAAGAAAGTCAGGATGTTATGTCTGTTGTTATACATACATGTTCATCCTGACTTTTTTGTTTATGGCTTATAATTACAGTTTATTCTTAAGTCATAAATCTAAATCTAAGTCATAAATCTAAATTTCAATTTCAATCTCAATCTTATAAAATCTGCTTTTGATTAATTGGTCAGACTATAGAATATCTCATCGTTCTGTGGGTACTGAATTATCTTGTTGCTCTTCAGGAGGTATAATATACCCATGCAAAGACTTGTATCGTTTAGTCCGCTTAATAGTTGCAGTTGTTTATAGCTGCATTTTTTCATATTTGACAGTAACTGATATATTATTATTCCAGCTTTTTTCAGATTTTGTTTGTTAGGTATCATATATATAATAGTTATTAGGTTTGTTAATTAATTGTTGAGCTTTAGCCTGCCGGCTTATTAGAAAATAACACCTAATCTGAATCCGGCATTATTTTGTCCGTCAATATTGCATGTAAGAGTGCTTGTCTTATTTGTTGCATAGCTGTAATAACCGGCTATGTGCAAGCCCCATCTTTTACCTGTAGGATAGATTTTTACACCAATTTCCGGAGAAATATAAAATCCCCAACCTTCATCATATAATCCTCCACTACCGAAATATGTTTTGTTTCTTGCAAACATAGCTCCGGCTTTTACGCCTATGTAAGGCTTGAAGTATCTGTTGGTTGATAGATTATATGCGGCAGTTACTCCAAAAGGAATCTGGAATGCTGAACGTTGCTGGTCTGTGGTTATAGATTCTGTTGGTGAAAGTGGTATGGTTTGTCTTCCTATATATTTGTGGTTTGTATGATATGATACAAAAACTCCTGCTTCCCATCTTGGAGTAATCTGATAACCAAGTTCGTAGTTCATACCCCAACCGCTAATTTTATCGGCAAACTCAGTTGATATAGGTGAGTTCATCTGCCAGTCTATTTTTAGACTTGTTTTATTCATGTCGAACTGAGAAAATGCTTGTGTGGCGAACATTGTGCATATTGCAGACAACATTGTAAATCTCTTAAATATATTTGTTTTCATTAGATTTCCTCCTTCTATCAATATAATGCTTTAATATATGGTGACTGTTCGAATGCTTGTTTTACTGCATCCTTTAATAATACTTGATTAAACTGTCCGCTATACTGGAAACCGGATGCACTTGCATACCATATCACAGGTAAATCCTTTGATTTATTTTCTTCTTTAGCTGTAAGGTTTACCATTTCCATTATAAGGGTATTGGTATCATAGCTGTATGAAATAGGATATGGATAATACCATCCCGACCATGGGCCCCAAAAGCCGAAGTCCCACCAGCCGCCCCAGTATCCTCCGGTTATGACCTGTGTGGTTTGTGCTACATACGAAACCTGTACACCTACACTTGCTTCTTCTTTCTTTTCCGGATCTGTTATTCTTTTGTATCCTCTACTATCCATTTCTTCGGCTATGGTATTTATGATAGATAGAGCATTTTCGTCTTTCCAATATGAGACTTTATGTCCTCCAGCTTCGAGAATACTGTCCGGCAGGAAATATGTTTGATATTCACCGAAGTCTGCGTCTTTGTCGTAATCTGTATACACTACCAGGTCTGCGTCTAATTCTTCCATGTCTGGCTCCTTTTCGCAAGCCGAAAATCCTAATAGCATAAATATTGATGTGAGATAAAATAAGTTCTTTTTCATATTCATACAATTTAGTTTGTTATTTAGTTGTTTATTATATAATTTGATATTTGAATATTGCATCTATAATATTGCATCTATAATATTGTATCTATAATATTGTATCTATAATATTGCGTATGGTTTCATAAAGATCTTCCTTTAAATACAGAACTTTTCTCTGCGGGAATAATTACGCCTCTCAATGACATACGGTTAGAGTTGAAGTTAGGTGTAATATCTACTGTGGCCTGGTTTGAGCCTTTAGGCAGACTAATGTTAATCTGTGCAGAAATACCTGTACCCATAACATTCATCGACAGATAGATACATCCTCTCTTGTCTGTTTTAATTTCATAATTTGAAACCGAACCGTCTACTGTAACTCCACCAATTCCGTTTGGACCGGCAATTGGAATATTGAATGCAATCTGTACGACTGCTTCATCTCCAATTACAGATACAAAATTTGTATTTGAGTTGACATATGCGTTTTGTCCATACTTAAATATAACTTGATCTGCTTCCAATGTGAAATTTTTGTTTTCAATTGCTTTTTTTGCTTCTGCGTATTGAAGACTGTCTATTTTTTCTTGGAGGGCTTTTCTATCTTTTTTAGTTAACTCAATTTCTTGAGCCTGAATATGGCTTACTATAACAGATAATGCGCAAATCAGAATTGTAATTACTTTTTTCATAATTCGTATGTTATGTTATGTATTATCATTATACATTTATCTTATATGTCTATTTATTAAACAAGTTTTTTTTGCCAATGTTCACATGATAAACGCCTAATGTCTTTATTTACTGCATTATAAATGTTTAAAGAAAGATAACGTATTCTTTTATTTTAATAAAATTTGGTGTTATAAGATTTCGTTTGGTTTTTACGACCTTTTGTCTTAAGAAATTATGATATCTTAATAATTGTATTTATACTGGATTTTATATACAATGGTTTAGTTTGTTGTGGCGTATGATTCTTTAATCGTGGAATCGATGGCTTTGAAAGAAGAATTTATATTGTGCCCTTTGTTGTCTGAGACAGAAAAGGTATTTGCGTAAGCAGGCAGAGGTATTGGGTTAAGATAATGCTGTACCTCGTAAAGGTGTTTTGTCATATATCTGTAACAACCTTTCGGATTGTTTTTTTGATATTCTTCTTTATCTTTATCTTTATCATTATCATCATCTTTACCTTCATCGTCATTTTCTCTATCTTCTTCTTTCTTATACTTCATTTTATCATAAAGTCAATTTGAAGTCAATTTTATAGATTAGTATATAATATATAATAATGTGTATTGTAAAAGGCTGAAATTACGGTTTAAGAAAAATAATCAGTGTGTAAAGTCCGATAAATCAGTAATTTAGGAAAAA
>JAXEBI010000140.1:0-7949 GCA_034094155.1 Phocaeicola sp. | reverse complement strand
TGGATGGATTTGTTTCTGAAAAGCCGCAGAAGCTACAAAAACATATCTCTGCATAAATCATATTTTTCCGATAGTAAACGTATAAATATGCTAAATATCTTTAACCATATTCAGTTTTCTTATTATAGCTCATGATATTATGTTTTAATTGTTCTCTGATTCTTTATTCATTAATTATTTATTCTTTATTCACACATTAATAATTCACAGACTATTAATTCTCTGATTCTTAATAAAATATCAAATCGGACTTTACTAAAAAAACTATTATCTGAGATTTATTACTGATTTACTTCAAGCACATATACCGGTGTAGGTTCGGAAGCTATTTTCTTTTCTCCGTCTCCCTGATGTGACTCCTGAACAAATATGTGAAGTCTCTTTTTTTCTTTCCACAGTTCAGTATCAATGCTTGGTTCCCACGCATCTACCGAGAAATCTGTCAAGTCTGTAACCTTCCATTCACCTTGTTTCAAGTTATCAGTATATGCCATAGAAACCTTACTTCCACGTTCTGCGTCACGGAATATAAAATAGGCTTTACCATTGTCGACGGCTATACGAGGGCGTGACACCGGTATCATTTTAGTTCCCCCACCTTTAAGAGAAAAGCCGTGTGTGCGGTTCATAATCTGTCGCTGATTCCATTTTGCACCATCATTCCATATCAAGCGGTACTGTGGGACCTCACTGTCCGGGTCACGCCAGTATGTTACTATATATGGATTTCCATTAGAATCAGTACTCATGCTTGTCTGATTTATAAGTTCACTATTCTGAGGAATTCTACATGCATATTCAGCATTTGCCTCATTAATAGGTAGAGAATATTTCTCGCCGGTAGACTTCATCCATGTTTTTCCACCATCCTTTGAGCACGCATAGCACATATCATGATTAGTTTCTACAAGCCATGTTTCCCTCCATACCCAAGAAACATGAATGGTTCCTTTCTCATCGACATACAGTTGCCAGTAGGCATTTCTTTTTCCTTCACCGTCAATGAGTACATCCTGTACCCTCTCCCACTTGTGCGATTTCAGATTATATTTGTTAAGTACAAGATTACCCCTTCCCGAAGCACCCGACCTGTAAGCAAAAAGCAGATCTCCATCAGGCATTCTGTAAAACTCTGGATAAGTCACATTCGACTCATCTACTGAAGTCATAGACTCCTTTTCTCCCAGTTCAATGCCTTCCGGTTCCTTGCTTCTGCAATAGTTCAACGGATGTCCATGATGGTCGAACGATACATGAAGATATCCATCTCCATCTACCATAATACTTATAACATTATGCGCATCGGCAACATTTCCTTTATACTGCGAACGCTTAAGAATCCATTTATCGGAATCCAGTTTTCGCTTACCTATTACCATATAACCTTCGGAATCATAATAAGCAATATACTGATTATCCTTGAATGTCACTATGGAACTGTTACGAAAAACAGTTGTGTTCACCGAAGTCTGGCTATAGCCATTTCCTACAGTCACAAGCTTCTGTGCATAAACAGAACAACACGAGAATAATAAAATTACAAAAGACAATAATGAGTTTTTCATGATGATATATTTTTACTTTACAAAAGTAATGATTAAAGGCACTTATATATGTAGACATTTTAATCAATCATAGCAAAAAATTGTTCATATAAGCATATAATTCAGGGATTTTGATACTCATTGGTATATAATTTTCCACCATCAATGAAAACTATTGCATATATTTGCAAAAACATTCTTAACAATTAAAACTTCTGTTTTATACAATAAAAACTTCTGCTTTAAACATTATGATTAACTTTTCATCAGAAACCATAGAATTTATCCGCAATCATAAAAACGAAGATGTACGCACTCTCGCACTACAAGCCAAAAGATATCCACAGGTTGACATGAACCAGGCTGTCACACAAATTGCAGGACGACAGATTGCAGAAAAGAAAATACCATCATGGGCTGCCAATGATAATATTGTCTATCCGAAACATTTATCGATGGAGCAGTGTTCATCTGAAATTACCGCAAGATATAAAGCCCAACTTGTATGCGGTGAAACATTTGCAGATATTACAGCGGGATTTGGTGTAGACTGTTCGTTTATCTCACAGAATTTCAAGCATGCGCATTATGTAGAGCGACAAGAAGAGTTATGCAACATAGCAAAACATAACTTTAATGTTCTCGGACTGACTCACATTGAAGTTCACAATATGGATGGCGTGGAGTTTCTTAAAACAATGGACAAGGTAGATTGCCTGTTCCTTGATCCGGCAAGAAGAGATTCAAATGGCGGCAAAACTGTAGCTATCTCTGAATGCGAACCAGATGTAAGTTCACTTGAGAACCTGCTTGTTGAGAAAGGGAAAATAGTAATGATCAAGCTTTCACCAATGCTTGATATGCATTCCGCACTGAATGAACTTAAGTTTATCAACATAGTACACATCATATCTGTTAATAACGAGTGCAAAGAGTTAACAATAATGTTGAAAAAAGAAGATATTGACAGTAATTCACCATATAATACATCTGAAAAAGAAATAGTTATAAGTTGTGAACAGGTTGTTAATAACTTAGAGATACAACACTTTGATTTCACCTATAGTGAAGAAAAGAATGCCAAATGTATGTATACAGAAATAGTTGGCAGATATTTATACGAACCGGGAGCAGCACTACTAAAAGCAGGCCCATACAAGCTATTGTCTGATAGATTCGGAACGAAAAAACTGCATCCCAACAGCCATTTATACACATCAGATGAATATATAGAATTTCCAGGAAGAAGATTTGAGGTTATTGAGACATCAACATTCGGGAAAAAAGAACTCAAGGCTTTTATGCAAGGCCTTGAGAAAGCAAATCTTACCGTTAGGAATTTCCCGGCAACAGTAGCCGATTTAAGAAAAAAGTTAAAACTGAAAGAAGGAGGCGACACATATATATTTGCAACTACATTGAATAATGGTGAGAAAACACTTATAAAGTGTCGCCAAGCAAAGCTTTAATGTATAAAGTTTTGATTATAAAATATAAAGCCTTATTTATTTCCCAAAAGGAACTCAACTATGGCTTTCTTCAGACCTTCTTTTGGCATAGCACCCTGTGCCACTTGAGGGTCACCGCTCTTTGGAATAAACAGTAAAGTTGGAATACTGCGGATACCAAAGGCAGAAGCCAGTTCTTTTTCCTTATCAGTATCTATTTTATAGATTACTATCTTTCCATCATATTCTTTTGCCAGTTCTTCAAGAATTGGAGCAATCATCTTACAAGGTCCACACCATGTAGCATAAAAATCCACAATAGCCGGTTTATCACCTTCATACTTCCAAGCATCTGGATTTTTCTCATAATTGTATACTTTCTCAAGAAATTCGGCCTTTGTAAGATGTATTACCTTTGTTTCTGCCTTTGCTTCATTGCTTGAATCCACATTTGCCGAGTAAGATACATTAGCAGCATATACAGACCCCATTGCAAATACCGTAAACATAAAAAAAAGAATTTTCTTCATAAATTTAGTCATTTTATTATTAAATAATTGTTTATATAATCCCAATATAACACATGAGCTTAACAAAGCTTATAATTATATGTATAAATATCTAACATAACAATTGATAATAATGTTTATGATACTTGCTTAATTAATTGTTAAATAAGCTCATAAAATACTGCAAACGCAACTTTGCAAAGATAATATTATTTTTTGTCTTCCAAAATCAAGATTTAAAAGCTATAAAATATTTATACACTCAACTATAGTGATAAATACTTAATAATATACCACATCATTATTGAGCTTACAACTCATACTAAGACTATTGTCTATATCTTTACCATCAAAAAAACACCAGCGGGACAAACAAATCACTTTGCTTGTCCCGCCGTTATTCAATTATTTAACCTATCTGTAGGCTATTAATATTCTTCCTCGTTGAAGAAAAAGTCCTCCTTACTTGGATAATCAGGCCAGATATCTTCAATACTTTCATATATCTCACCTTCGTCTTCCATTTCCTGAAGATTTTCAATTACTTCAAGTGGAGCACCTGAACGCATAGCATAATCAATCAATTCATCTTTTGTTGCAGGCCATGGAGCATCCTCGAGCTTAGAGGCCAATTCTAATGTCCAATACATAGTATTTTTAGTTTTAAAACGTTTTACATTTAATTATTGCGCACAAAAGTATAACAAAAAAATTCATTTACAAGTCTTATCCCAATAAATTTCTTGAGTTTGTGTTAAATGATTCAACTTTCGAGACAAAACGAACAAATAATCCGACAATCTGTTGACAAAGCGCTTGCAATTATCATCTATCTTGCATATTCCACATTCTTCCAAAGCAAGTATCCGCCTTTCAGCTCTTCTGCAAACAGTACGGCATAAATGGCACACCGAGGAAGGATAAGAACCACCAGGAAGAATAAAACCCTGCAATGGAGGAAGGGAATCATCCATTCTGTCAATCGATTCCTCTATTCTGCTTATATCACTATCTAAAATATAGGATGCTGCATTAAGCTGAGTAACGGAAGTATCTGTGGCAAGATAAGAACCTAACGAAAACAGTTTATGCTGGACAAAACGAAGAAGCTCTGTATCTTCGGGCGAATCTGTAACAGATATCAGCATACCTATACATGAATTAAGTTCATCAACTGTACCGTATGCTTCAAGCCTGTCGTGTGTTTTGGATACCCTGATACCTCCAACCAATGATGTGCTTCCGCCATCTCCGGTTTTTGTATAAATCATACTTTTTTTCATAAGCGCTGTATTAAATTTTAAAATCAGTCAAAATCAATTAGAATAAAGATAGCATAAAGATAGGATAAAGACAACATAAAGATATTCATTCCCTATATTAAAAAGCTACAGGAAATTTACTACTCTGTTTTCTTTTACCCTCTTCTTGTCGAAAAAAATTATACCTATATCATAAAGGTCGAAAGTAACACCTGTTCTATTATCTTTAACCACTTCCTTCCACCATTCAGTCTTAGCCTTGTCAAGATACGGACAAGAAATTATGAAACAAGTATTATCATCCACATAAGCCAGCATCTGTTCAAAAACATTCTTATAGTTATCTGTATGTGCTATATGGACTATATCAGGTACTTGAGATATTTCCCTGATAATATTATTGGCCAGATCAGGACTTTCAACAAGATAATGAATATTGGGTTTTGATGAAAAAATTCTTTCCACCTGCATTTCCTTATTATCCGCAAATGTATATATTTCTATTTCCGAGCCAACTTCCGACATATATCTGGTACTCATACCCGATCCGGTACCAAACTCAAATATAAGATGCGGACGCAAATGATTCACCAGACGAAACAATAATTTATCCACCTTTTCACGATGTCCGGGAAGATAGGAAACCAATCTACGCAAATGATGTAAAGGTGAAAAAGCATAATATGGAAGTTTTTCATATATAACAAAGGTTATCAGAAAAAAATCGTACGGCGAATGTACACCGTATCCACATCGGTTACGGAAACGCCTGCACCAGTTCCAACCTCTTTGCAATGTTCTGTTCATTTTTCAGTCTTATTGTTTAAATACCATTTTATACATGCTATATTGGCTTACCGGTTATTATAAATATGAGAAATATGCTTTACACATCAATTAAAGCCGACAAAAATATGCCATAAAATAACATTTATATAAACGATACCAATATACTATATATTAAAAGATTTCACAAAAGTATATACCTTATAGAATAAAAACAAGAAAAAGACATGCAATAAAGGTTATAAATTGCAAGTTTTTAATATCTGAAGTCATCCGTCAGTGTATGGGTTCAATAATATTTTCTTTTCCAAAGATAAAAGGAGTAATCCTGATTTTATCCATAATATGAGCTATAAGGAAACATCCGTAAACATTGATTGCCAATGATAAAAGCATGAAAAGTATGCCGGTTGGCTCAAAAGACAGAACCTGCACAAGGGGCTTTACAGCAAAAGTAAATATTGGTGAGAATACAAGCAGTACCAATGTATGTCTGCCTATATAACAACAGTACTTTCTAAAAAAAGAAGGCGAAATCTTATACAGAGAAAGCAGAATGCTTATAGCAAGATATGTAATAATCAGACCTGAAACTGTAAATCTGTCAAGATTCTCGGGAAATATTATCATTAATGCAAAAAACAAGACAGAAAGCCATGATGAACGGAAAAATGACGTAAACTCAACCGATGACTGTCTGATTATGGCTCCAATCATAAAATACATTACGCTTGACGGAGACACTATTCCCCAATAAAAAGCAAAGGCTGTAAAAAATACAGAAGATATCAATAGTCTGGTCAGAATATTTCCTCCAGAGAACCTGAAGAAAGAGACATAATATGTAACACCACATACTATAAGTGTATGCAAATACCAGTAAGGCCCCAAAGGATGCAACAGAAGTTTATCGGCAAATACCTGCCAGGATAAAGTTTCAATATGTTCCCTTACAGGCAGACAGGAACACATCAATATATATCCGCTCTCCATAATGATATACGGAACCAACATCCAGAACATTGAAAGCAGGAATTGCAGAATAGTCTTGTCTGTACGCATCAGATAACCGGATATTACAAAAAAAGCCGGCACATGAAATGTATATATCACTTCCTTCACATAAGGATACTTTTCACCGATGAAAACCAGATGAAAGGTTATCATCAATAATATAAAAAAGCATTTAAGGAAATCCAGTTCTTCTACCCTGTTTTTCATTTTATTCCAATTATTTCAATTGTTCCAAATTCATTATTTTATTTTTTGATATCCTGCATATTTATCATGCAATTAACATGCGTAATATTTGCCGGATATTCAGAAAATATATTGTTTATTACGGTTTACAAAGATAATTACTATACATTTCAAATCCAAAAACAATATTTCAGAAGAATATTATATTCATATTTATGCAGTAAATATAAATAATATAAAGAAATTCACATAGACAACTTTCAATTTATAACTTAAGAGTAACATTTTAAGCACTTTTTTCAGACAATAAAAAAAATCTGCATATCATAATTCGTATTTAAAACGCGTATACTACCTTTGCAGCCGTTTTCAGAGATAAAAACAGATAAAAAGACATAAACTAATCAAGACTAAAAATTGTAACTGAGCATGAAGATTATCCACAAAAAAACATTGATTTACATCAATATTCCATAGTAAAATAATAAAAATAAAACCGTATTGTTTTAAATTGACACTACTTTTATCGTTCGTGAAGATAAACATAAAGAAGCGGACTTAATAAAAGCATAATTTTCAAGTAGAATAATCAGACAGAAATCAATATATTTTTAAGGTAGAAATACATATTTTTCAAGCATAAACCAACTACTTAAATAGAGAATCCAATGTACACATTTGTTATTATCATGCTCTGCGGAGCTATTATTGGTTATTTGAGAAGAGACAGAAAATATACAAAAAATATCGGGCCAGTGATACATATATCTATATGCGCCATGTTATTCATGCTTGGCATGTCTATCGGTTCCAATAAAATGATTATAGAAAACTTCGGTAATTTTTGCGGTCAGGCAGTATTTATTTCTGCTATGAGTATAATTGGCAGTTTGCTGGCATCATGGGCTGTAATGAATGTAGTATTCAAAAAGAAAGGGGAAAAGAAATGAAAAGCAGTATCATTATATTATGTTTTTTCATAGCAGGATGTATGACTGGTATAAACTATATGGTAGACTTTGACATACACCAGGTATCTGTTTATATTTTATATGTACTCGTAAGCATTCTATTTTTCGCCACGACAATTTTATCGGCTGTTTTTCAGCCGATAAAATAAAAATGTCCGCAAGAAAATATTTTTGTTTTAACATTCGGGTTTATAAAAACATGGCAGAAGAGCCTTCTTGTCGCAGTCTT
>JAXEBI010000139.1:0-24774 GCA_034094155.1 Phocaeicola sp. | reverse complement strand
TTTGGGATGGCATTACTTGTATTTCTTCTTTTTTTCCGAAGAATCCTGCAATCCCTTTTTTCTTTTGTTCTATGGTACGGATATGTGTTGCACGCCTCGCTACTTCCGGCAACTGGTTTACCAGTACGCTGTCCGCTTAAGTTCGCCGTTCAAACATTTCCATTATGTGCAGCAGGTGTGTCTCCTTTTCGGCAAGCAGAGCACGAAGAGTGTCTATCTGTTCCGGGCGTACATATTCATGGCAGTGTCGTTTAAGCGAGTTCAATAAACTGTCGGCTTGAAGTCGGCGGTTACGATAGTACAGATAGTCCGCTTTGTCCCAATTTACCACACCCTCACCCAATGTAGCGAGCCCCGTAATACGGCGATGTGCCGTGTTGATACCACGACGTACAAGGTTTATGTTTGCCGTTTCAGCCTTAATTTCGCGCATCCGCTGCCGTTCATATACCAAAATGGCGGCCATGCTACCAATGACCGCCAACAAAAGAGCATAGTCCACCAATATTTTATGTTGTAATGTCAAATTCTTCAATATTTTGTTTTGTTCTTGTCTTAGCCCACTTACGGGGACTGAAATAAATATCTCAGCTTTCTTTATTCAATGTGTTGTTTAATATTTTCATATTCAACTGTTTCATTCCTAATATGGTAAGTTGTAATGCACACCGTCTTACAACATTCGTAATGGAACCTCCTGAAAGTTCCGTTTCGGCGGCTTTTGCGATGAGTTCTTCAGCATCATCCCCGAGCCATTCTTTCGGGAGCATACTGCGCCAGAGGGCAGCACGGAGTTCCTCATCAGGCATCGGGAAATAGATGATAGACTGGAAGCGGCGGGAGAAGGCTTCGTCGATGTTGGATTTCAGATTGGTGGCAAGTATGACCGTGCCGGGAAAATCCTCGATGCGTTGAAGCAGGTAGGCTACTTCCTGATTAGCATGACGATCGTTGGAGGTGTTGGTCGATGTACGTTTGCCGAATAAAGCATCCGCTTCGTCGAAGAACAGAATCCAGTTTCGGTTCTCCGCCAGGTCGAAAACTTTGGCGAGGTTCTTTTCCGTCTCACCGATGTATTTCGATACAATCATGGACAAATCCACACGATACACGTCCATCTGGTTTTTCTTGCCGAGCAGAGTAGCTGCAAGGGTCTTTCCTGTTCCAGGTGGGCCATAGAACAAGGCACGGTATCCAGGCTTCAAGATGCGTTTCAACCCCCAGTCCTCCATGATGGTGTGCTGGTACGCAATCCATGTATTGATTTCTTCAAGGGCCTCATATGTGTTGTAATCCAATATCATGTCCTCCCATTCCAATGGAGTTGTAATGAGCTTGGCTGGGAAACCGATTGTATAGTCGGGCTTATATTCCCGATCCAGCAGGACATGGCTCAGAAACTCTTCGGAGGGACGGAGCTGGCCGCTCAGGAACGGTTCGCCTTCGCCGGCTCCTTCCAGCCGCAAAATATTCTGCGTATAGAACCAGTTGTCCCGCTGGAACATGTGGATGACAGCCTTTTTTTTCTCCATGTCCTCTCCGGCGATAATGAACGAAGCGGTCTCGCCGGTGGGCAGGAAGCCACCATGAGACAGCCCTTTCCAGCCGCCGAACTCGGTGTACTGGCGGTCGAAGTTCTTGTTCTGCACGAAGAAGATATCCAATGCCTGGGGACAGGTATGCGGCATCAGAGCCAACATGATAATAACCCGTTCGTTGAACGTGATTTCCTCTCTGCCGGTCATGCTTTCCAGCCATCCGTCAGCAGGAGGTGTGACTTCCTCTATTGAGGCGTATTCACATCCTTGCTGAAAATACAGCTGTATGGCTGTGGTCAGCATTCTTTCAAACCATTCGATATGCGCTGTCATCATAGGCTACATCATTTCTGCATTTAATAACTGTTCGCCTTTGCTCCCATCACATCGGCCTCGTGTTCGAGGTCCACATTATCATTTACGGGCAGTCCGCTCACTTCGGTGGTCGGTTCGACACGGCCTGCCATCTGCTGAGCTACATGCCATGCCTCGTGGGGCAGATGCTGCTCCTGGCCGGGACCGACATGGATGTCCGTCCCTTGTGTATAGGCTAATGCCTGCACGGTTGCCGGTTTGTCCGAATTGTAATGTACACGCACATCGTCCATAGAGAAGCCGGACAGGTCTTCGATGCCCGCTTTGAGGTTGTCGGGCATACCTGTCTCGTTCTTCTTCTGTACAGGCTGTTCGAACTTGCCCTGTAAAGTCTCGTCCTCGTCTTCAATACGTTGTACGGGTTCTGCCACGGCCTGCAATATTCCGGCAGGACGGTTATCCGCAAACTCCAATGCGCCTTCACCATTACGCTTCTGCTGGATGGTACGCGCCACTTTGTTTTGATAGGTCTTTTCCGCTTCCATATAGGTATATATTTAATTGTTATAATTCTCAAAGTCAAATTCTTCCTTGTCACGCCAGATGACATTGATTTTCTTATTGAGCCACGGCAACCGTATCTGTCGATATGACCACGGCAGGGTATCCAGCAGGATGTCGTAGGAACGGTTTTCCACATACAGCACCCATTTGTCTTCACGCTGTTCCAGTTTGCCCGGACGTTCGATGAAACTATGCTGGAAACCTTTTACCGAGGTGTTCTTCAGCTTGTCCCAGTTCGACTTCACTCCCGAAAGCATGGATTCTACGGTCTGTATTTCCTGACTGGTCAGGGTCAATGTTTTCGGTAAAGGCACATAGAACGGGCATCCGGTAAGAATGCGGTTGAATGCCAGTTCCTGTTCCTTGTATTCACGAGGCTCTCCCGTAACAATCCGTTGCAGGATAAAGATGGCGCGGATCCGGGCTTCGGCATCCTTCAGGTCTTTCTTGCCGTCTTCTTTTTCTTCCAGCAAGCCAAGCATTCCAAACAGGCGCGTGAACCAAACAGCCAGCAGGCACAGTCCGGCATTCGGCACTTCGATGTATTCCGGCAGTACGGATTCTTCCAACGCCTGTTCCGCATCGGTCAGGTGCAGTTCCTCTTCCACAATCTTAACAACCGCTTCCAGTGCGGTTTTCCTTTCGGCAGGTAGTGGTGATTCCGTCTGTTTTTCTTCTTCCGGTTCTTTCTGTTCCGACCTGTTTTCAACTCCTGAGCCGGTGGACCGTTCACGGATGTACTCCGGCATTCCATTTTCCCATGAGAGGGCAATAACATTCTCCAGATACTTCTTGACGATGTCCGAAGCGTTGCCGTAACGGATGCGTTCTATAGGATAAGAAGCCACAAACCGTACCAGTCCTTCAGCAAGTACTTTATTTTCTATTCCGTATTTTTCCGAAACCGTTCCGACTGTCCGCCCCAAGGTGTCTCCCAGAGAGAGAGACATGCCGGAAATCATTTCCAGCCAATCTTCAACACCAAGCCATTCACTCCATTGAGCGGAAGTGACATGCCTCCTGCCGGGAGTACTGACGGTCGAATACCGTACCAGTTTCCAGAGCAGTTCCGGTTGCCAGCGGGCATAATGGCGTAATATCTGTGATTTTTCCGTATCACTGACAGACGGGGACAACAACCATGTCGCCCATTCATCGAAGAGTGTTTCGTCCTGTCCGGTTCCGGAAATTTCGAAAGAGAGTGAAGCCGCTTTCTGTTCGGATGTACTCTTGTTTTCAGTATCCTCCAAGGGTGTTTCCAGCGTGATTATACGAACAGTCTGTCGTTCTATTGTTTTCCATTGACCGCGGTCTGCATCCGTATATTCTCTGTTCCCGGTCAGGATATGATGAAGGTGGCGCAGGAAAAGGGAAACGGTCGCTTCCACATTCATTATTCCCATGTCCACTCTTTCCGTCATCATGCGGAGCGTGGCTTTCGCAACGGACAGTTCCCATTCTTCGCTGCCGCCTGTAAACAATACGTTACCAGGCAATACTGTATTTATCGCTCCGATGGTTCGGAACAATCTTTCTGACAACATGGAATCTGACTGTCCGAGAAGATAAAGCAAGGCATCCTTGCCGATGATTTCAGCCCACAGTTCAACAGTGCCTTCATCCAAGGCGACGGTTTCCCGAAGCAGACGTATTGCTTCTTTGGGCGAATCATTCATATAATGACGGAACACTTCACTTTTCAATGCGGATGTGTATGTACCGTCTCGCAACCAGCCGAGCAGTCCGGTCATGTCGTCCACATATTGTTCAAATGCGGTTCGTGTCTCATTCAAGGCAACCCTGTCAGGATTGTCATCCTCCGGAATCCGGTGTAAAGCGGTATCTGTATTAATCGGATTGCCGTAGAGAACATCCGATGCAGACCATTCAGAAGTCCGGTCCTCCGAACGGATGTATCTCCATGTCCGGACCAATAAGGACAATAGAAAGTTGTCTTCCAAGTCCGGAAGGGTTCTTATCGTATTGGAGTCGTGATATGTCCTTTCATTATCCGCTACTGCCGTATCGGGAATACGTAACAATCGGCTGATCAGTGATTCGAGAACCGTCTTTATGTTGTTGCTGTCATTGCCGGTCACGGCAGAAAGCAACCGTACAACCGTATCGTTCACCGATATGGAAACAGTCCTGGCATCCCATGAAGCGAGCGACAGGAATAGCGAATGCCATACGTCTTTTACAGGACGTGACACAAGTACTGCGACTGTCTCGATATGCTGTACAAGCCATCCGATAAAGCGTATGGCATCTGTCCCGGCTTCTGGACTGTAAACCTGTCCGGTGAGCCTCATGATGAGGTTGCGTAATGCTGTCCTGTCAAGCAGGTCGAAGACGGTATCCGACAGTTTCTCCGACAGCAAGACAGAAACCAGTTCGTTTTCCTTGCCCCGATAAATGTCGAACCATTGCAGTACAAATATCTTCTTTGCCTGTTCCGGTATGCTGTTGTCCGAAAGGACGGTCTTTAGGGAAGTGATTATCTTCCCAGCCTGATTATCCATGCGGGAACGGTCTTTCGTAATGTCAGTAAACCCTGATTCGGACATGCCGGCCGCTTCAAGGATTCCGGCATATACATCGTCATCGGACGGAAGTTCCCGTCCGGTTATTTCTTTATAAAACAATCCGGACAGCTTCCGCATCCGGGCTGAAGCGGAATCTGAATCCGGGTATGCACCCATGGAAATCCCTTGCCATACGGCCATCTTCAAAGCATTTGTCACCCGGTCTTTTCTAGCATCCCGCAACCACAAGACTGACACGGATGCCTTTTCAACCGTATCAGACAGGACAGCAAGTGTCTCCGCCAGTTGCAGGGAAACATGTCCAGCAAGTCTCATCAAGGCCGTCTGCCCTGTCAGAGCCGCCAGTAAGGACAGATACTTCCTGTCCGATCGCCCTGTCAGCCACCGTATTAACAGTTCAGGCTTGTCCTGTATCAGCCGTGAGAGCGTTCTGCGCTTCATCCCGTCCGGCAGTTCCGTATTTTCCAGCCATCTGTCGAATGCGCCGTCATTGCGGGCAAGGGCCTCGGGAACCTGGACAGACAAGGATACTTCATCTGCCTTTTCATCAGACGTTGGTCTGCCGGTATGCCCGGCTGTATCCTGTTCTGTCCGAATCAGGGACAGTTGGAGCATTATGTAATACAGTTCCCATACATAGCTGTCGCCGCTTTCGGGAGAGCCGTCCTTGTCCAGCCGCTGGTTATGGTAGATGATGTCAAGCACGGTCAGGTAATAGTCCGCTCCGAACACTTCCAGCAGGAACTGCATGGTCATATCCACTTTTGAAAGATAGACGGGTGAATTTCTCTTATGTATGAAAGTCAGCAGGCTGCGGTTCAGGTGAATCCGGAAATGTGGCTTGTCCCCGAACATGGGCACCCCGTTGAATGGGTAATACTCCAGAAGCCATCCGTACAGTCTGTACCAGTATTCCGGCACGCCGATTTCCGCATGGTCTTCCGTTTCGGTGGCCATGATGGACCTGACATGCGGATTTTCCAGCAACTCCGCCATGAAGTCCAGTCTGCCGGAGTCGTGCGAAACATGGATGAACCGTACCACACTCTGGGGTACCGTTTCCAGAATCATGGACAGAAGTCTCTGACGTTCATATCGGCCAAGGGAGAATTCGTGGGAGAACAGCATGGAAAGGAATGAATCGGTTCCTGCCCCGTCAGCCGCACTGAAAAACAACTTTTCAAGCTGGGCGCTGTCCAGTCGGGTAAACAGCCTTGCCAGTACATGGGGATGTTCCATCAGGGGGAACAGCCGGTTTCCGTACCCCATATCCATGTATTTGCGGGGTTCTTCATACAGGTCGAAGTCCGGCCTTTCCCATTCCGGCAGGCAGAAACCGTGCTCCAGATAATGCAGCAGGTTTTCAAAACGTCTTGTACGGGCATTTCCGGCCGAGACAGACTCCGGAATATCCGTCCGTAAAATTTCCTTATATGACAAGAATTTCTTTTCCAGCTCTTCGCGGAACCTGACAGGAAAAACTTCAAGGAACCGTTCCTGAGGTATGCTTCCCAGATCCAGTTCCAGGGTGGGAATTTCCAGGCAGGTCTCCATGTCATCGTAAGCGGCGAAGAATTCTTCCAGAATGTCCGTCACACAGCGGCGACAGAATCCGTCCCAGTCCGCATAGAGATTCCTGGCGAACTGTTCGTCCGCCATCCGGAACCGGAACGATATTTTGTCAATCACTGTCATCTGTATATCCTCATGCTACCTGTTTCTGTCATTTTTCCATATCGGGGGCATCGGCGGAACCACCATGCCCGGAAACGGCGGCCTTTTCAATGACCGTCATCATCGCCTTTTGCAGGAGAGGTTTCATGTCTTCCGGGAGCCTGCCGGCCAGACAGTCACGCCACTTGCGGTAACACTCCTCGAAACGCTGCATCTGCGAGGCACGAAGCCAGCAGGTCTCCATCCTGATGTGTGCCGGGAGAACCGACCGCGCCAGTTGCTCACAAGCATTTCTGAACCTCATGGAGCGTGTCCGCGCTGTCCAGCCGGTAAACACCAGAAGTACCGTCAGTGGCTCTGCCGACTCAAACAGACTCTTCTCCACCACATATACGGCCTCGCACTGCCGGTTCAGTTCCCGAAGGTAACGGCACAGGGTGTTGGCCCATCGGCACAGTTTCTTCTTGTCGTCCGAACGGCCGAGATTCATCCGCAGCCGCTCTTCCCGTCCTTGAAACACCAGGAGCCACTCGCTGTTCCAGGTCCGGACAAGGTTGTAGGCACTCAGACGGATCCCCTCCCGGAAGAGCGAACCGCTGATCCAGTTGGAGTTGAAAATCGGCAGGTTGCGCCTCAGTTCCTCGTCCCGGTCCAGTTTCTCCGCTTCTGTCGCCGGCGGTTCGTCAGGCTCCACCGTTTCCACCGTATCAGCGGTAAACAGGGAGTCGTCTATCATGGACGAACTCATCAGTTCGCGTACACGCTGCCCGCGTTCCCCGTCGCCCATCAGGATCAGGTTGTGACCCGGCAGGATGTTACCCACGGAAATCTCCTCGGAGCAGTTGAAGTCCAGCAGCAGGGAGAGCCAGCATTTGATTGTCGGGACATTCTCCCCGCCGTATGTGCCCGTGACATCCATGCCTTTCAACCGGTCACGCAGCAGACGTGGAACCTCCCGGAGGAAAGCCATCCTGCGCCGAAGCCTGTCGTCCTCCGAACTGCCGTAGTATTCGAACTCACGGAGCCAGACCGGTGCGCTTTCCACACCATACAGCCCGTCGAGAAAATCCATATATCTGTTTTTCAAGGCTGAGACATCCCGTTGTCTGTTCTTCAGCCTCTTTATATCTATATCCTTGTCCGCCAACAACGGAACATGCGAGGGAGCGTCCGTGTCCCTCAGCGACAGAAGCCGCCTCAATCCTTTCAGTTCTCCCATACCCCGCTCCATCAGCAGGTCGAACAGACTGAGGTAACTGCCGAAGTTCAACGCTTCCGCTTTCTCCTTTCCGGTGGCGCTGCCCGGAAAATCCTTCTCGGAAGTGCGGTAGCAGCGGGGCAGATCCCCGGCCACGGGGTAATGTCCATAGACATTCCTGTAACGCGCCTTGCGTGCCGTCTCCTGCACGGGGACATCCTTCTCCTGCATCCCCCTTCCATGTTTCTGCATGAAGTCCCGCATACGCAATGTGGAGCGCATGAAGTACAGGGCTTTCAGCCTCTCCTTGAGTTCATCCATGTCAATGTCGGCCCGTTCACCTCCTGTCAGCACCGTCACCTCCTTGCAGTCGTCCGGTATCGCAAGCGCATATCCGCCGCTGAAGTCCGTCACGATGTGTCCTCCCAGGTTCTTGAACCAGCAAGTCTTGAAGTATTTGACGCCCTCGATGCCGCACAGTTTCCAATACAGTTCCCGCTGGGTGTCAGCCTGCTGTGGGATTGTCACCCGCACATCCTTTACCGGACCGTCATACCAGGTGTCAAAGCCGTAACCTTTTTCAAGACTGCCCGGAATGTCTATCTCCAACCGGACCGATCCGGAAAGATACTGCATCGCCGTCCAGTAAATCCGTACCAGTATCTCCGTGGCGTTGTAACCGGGAAGAATCTCCAATTCGGCGGAAAAGGTCAATTCCTTCGGATGCAGCACCTCGATCCTGCCGATATGCTCGCAGAGGTTACGGTGGCGGTTCAGGAAACTCCGTATCCTTTTGACAATCCCATCCTCGTCATTGAAATACGGGGAGAGCCGGAGCGTGAAGTCATAGGCGCACTTGTCCGTGTCTGCCGTGACCGCCACGTTCTGTACCATCGGGAAACGGGCAAGGACGAGCTTGCGGTAATCATCTGCCGTCACCGGGGCAGAGGGATAGACCTCGGAAGCGGGAAACAGCCCGTACCGTCCCACCTGCCATGTCCCGTCCGGGTCAGAGAGGTAGTCCTCCAGGGCGAAGCCCAGTTTGTAATCCGTCTCGGTCAAGGCATAGTCCACCGCATCGGCCACGGTCACGCCGGGATCACTCGGGTTATAGTCGCTCCACACCTCTCCCGAAAGACGCTGAAGTTCATCGAGCGTCCTGCGTTGAAGAAGGGTATAAAGGTCGTCCCCCTCGGGTCGTGTTATGTACAACGGTCTGTCTGCCATAATTCTTTGATTCCTTTGTTCCTACATTTCCCACAACATCTCGATCCGGCACATGATGAACTCCGCACCGCGCCGTGTACGGCAGCTCCGCATCTGGAGATAGAGCTTGCCGTCATGTTCCTGCCAGCGGAGTTTGATCTTGCCCGACCAGCCCCACCAGTGCCTTTGTGCGGACTGCAGCCTGCACCGGCTTCCGTCCGAATGGGAGGCCGTGACTTCACAATAAGAATATTTCCCGCTGCGGGGATGGTGATAACAGGCTGAAATGCGATATACCCGGCATCCGGTGCCCGGCTTGCCAGCGGCAGCTTCCACCGGCAGATCGTGCCAGCGGCCGTCAGCCTTGACCTGCAAGGTCCCGAACCCGTCCGGAGTCTCCTCCTCCCGGCCCCTGTCCGGAAGCGTATATCTGCCCGCCTTCAGTTCCCCCGGAACAGTCACGCCGTCCGTGCCGATGATCAGGATGTCTTTCCCGTCATGACCGTCGCTCACGGCCAGTGAGCCGTCATCACCGAGCGTAATGCGCCACAGCGGTCTGTCTTCCGGAGAAACGGGTTTCTCCCGGTAAATCGAAGCGACGGTTCTCTCACTGCCCGTAGGGTACAGTTTCAGCCCGTTGTCCTCTGAAACAGTCAGGCATCCGTCCTCGCTGACATTGTGCAGCGAGTCAATCAAGGCGGCAAACTGCTCCTCGGTAGGAACCTGCCCCTTGCGGAAATACGACTTGAGCGTCTCGCGGTTCTTGTATCTGCTGTCCATATATCTTGTCATTTTCTTGTTATTCTTTCATTATCCTATCACAAAGTCATTCCCCACACGCGCTTCATCCACGCCTGAACGGTTCTTCACCAATTCGATGCTGATGTCCTTGACATAAAGCACTCCTTCCGTGCGGGAAGCTGAATACCAGGTGTCGCTGCCGTCCGGCATGACCTTCAAACCGGTTCCGGACACATCGAGCAGGATGGTATCCGTAATACATTCGTCGTTGGCTATGCGCGACCGCAGAGCTTCGTGCGAGAAGCGCATCCCCAAGTCGGGCAGCACGCCATCCAGAAGCCAACCGCAGAAGAACCGCCGTATGCGCCGTTTCAGCCTGCGCCTGACCTCTCCGCTGTCCTGCACGTCTTTGCGCACCACGGCCTTGAACCGTACATCTATCGGCTCGTACACCGGATTGACGACTTTCGTGACGGCGAACGGAGAAGATTTTGCAGAGATGTATTCCTGTATCTCAGTCAGTTTCCATAGCGGGAGCAGCGGGTAAACGCGTTTCTCCGGCATGGGGAAGACCACAATCCTTGTCTCGCCACCCTTCGTCATGGAAGGAATACAGCACGC
Source organism: Phocaeicola sp. (assembly GCA_034094155.1). Taxonomy (GTDB): domain Bacteria; phylum Bacteroidota; class Bacteroidia; order Bacteroidales; family Bacteroidaceae; genus Phocaeicola. The sequence continues at coordinate 14,371 of JAXEBI010000139.1, read as the reverse complement.
TTTCTCTATGTCGGGGAAACGCTCCAATATCAGGGCTTCGTAATCTCCCGGACAGACGGCCCGTCCACGGGTGGAGATGCGTATGCGCTCCCTGGTTCCGGCATCCTCCGCCGTCTCGGCCGGTTTGCCTCCATATCCGGGCAGGGGCTGTAAAACGGTCTTGATGCGGCTGTCCTCCTTATATGGGACGGTTATGCTTCCGGCAGGAAGGGGCGTACCGTCACCGTTCTCCGCCGTAATGCGGAAACAGTTGAGCCATATACCGTCAACGGCGGTATCGGTCGGGAGATCTCCTTCAAAACCTAACCTCAGCCAGCCCCGTGTTTCATCCCCGCGTCCGGGAAGCCGTATTTCCATGAAGCCGCTGCGTGTCAGGCCACCGGTTTCCTCGCAGAGGATGTCTTCCGCTTCAATCTTTTCCCAGTGCCCGTCGCACGGACGGAAAGATATGCTCATGCACTTGTTCTGCTTTTCCTGGTCAGGGGCCATATTGCCGTTCAAGACATACCGCAGGCTGAAATAGAGCCTGATGCGGCTCGTGTCGCCGAGGTCCGTGAAGCCCAATACCAATGACGGCTCGACTGTCTGGGGGACAAACAGGGGCATCCCGCCACCGGTGTCTCCGGCAAATTTCTCGTAATCCGCCGTCTCCGTCACCGCGAACAGGCACGAGCCGCAGGCGTCGCCCGGCCTGAATGTCTCTTCCGCCACATATCCGAAAGACGCTTCGGCAATCAGAGGCACCTGCGGCATTTCCGGTATCGGGATATGGTTTTTCTCCTTCTCCTTGGCGTTCTGCATCATAACCTCGGCATAGAGCCGGTAATATTCGTTCATGCCGAAGCCGATTTCCGGCGACGAGAGCGTGAGCCGGTAAAGACCATTCCGGTTATGCGAGGCCTTGTAACCGGGTGTGCTGCCAAGATTGAGCGTTATTGCCGCCCGCTCGCTGATTCCGTCCTTGTCCGCCGTGCCGAACAACGCCACCGGCGAATCCGTGCATTGCCGCCAGATATCACCGTCCTGCCATTCACAGGTTGCCTTGAAGGAAGTGCTGTTGATGGGCGTACCCGTACCGTAATGGCGGTAGATTTCCCGGAAGCCTTTTTCGGGCAGACGGTTCCACATCCCTTTCAGCGAGACTTTCACGGTGTCCTTCATCGCCGCCTCCGGATGGCCGAACACGAGCCTGCCACCGCGCTCTCCCAACGGGCCGAACGGATAGAAAGGCTGTCCGGGATCCATGTCGCCCAGGTCTCCCCGGAGCGTGAAAGTGCGGATGCCTTCCACCGAGGTACGGATATGTATGTTCCTGATATAAAGCCCTGCCGGAAGAATATCCGTCCGTTTTCTGTCGGCGAAAAGTATCTTCACCGCAGGATATTCCGTGCAAAGCCCGTGGAGGTCTTCGCTGCACGGGACGGGGGCAGGGTCGCCCTCCGCAAGAGTAAAAACAAAGTCGATGCGGCTGTCCGCAGGGCTGTATTCCAATCTGTATGGCAACGGCTTCCAACCTTCCTCTCCACTGACATACAGGTTGAAAGAGGCCGTGTCACCTCCGAATGTCCCTGAAAGGTCGGGAACGGCCGTACCATTATCCGTCATCAGCGAGAAACCGACACTGACCTGGCGTACCCCTTCCGACAGGTCAAGACTACGGGAGGTGACCAGCCAGCCGTATTCCAGTTCCGTGGAGGTCACACCGCTTTCCGTGAAAAGGCGGGCGGAGCGGTTCTCCTCAGACAGCAGGGAGGCTGCATACAGCCTGTCGTCGTGCCTGAACACTGTCTGCACCGTGGAGAGCACGGCAGGCACGATGTATGACTTTTCGTCAATGGCATACAGCAGGTCATTCCCGTCGGCCGCCTTGCCTGCCAGAAACTCCGTCCCTTTCGGAAGGGAAAACGTACTTCCGGCCTTGCTTCTGTCCGGTTCGACGGTGATATAGGTGCTGTCCTGCACGGCTTCCCTCAGCCCGTCGTTCAGGATTTCTTTCCGGTAGAACTCCGCCCAGCCGGAGAAGCGGGCATTGAATGTCGATACGATGCCGCAGTAATGCCGGGTCATGGTCAGCAACAAGGCGAGCGAGGCGTCCATATCACCGCCGGACTCGATGCGGGCGATGTACTCTTCCGCCTTTTCCTGTATGTCGTCCAGTGCACCGAGCATCCGGTAATAGGGCTGGTTGCGGTTGTCCATGAAGAAAGGACGCCACCGTGCAGCACCGTCCCCGTCGGAGGGGAGGGCGGACAGGAGCCGCCCTCTGATTTCCTCGGCCACCTGCATGGCGGGGCTGTCGGGGTTGTAACCGTGTGACATCCGGATGAAGCGGTCCAGTCGCGAAGTCCAGTCCGTATAGCGGTCCGTCAGCTTCTCGGTGTAGCGTTTCTGGGCCAGAGTGCCCTGGCCGTCCACGAACGAGGTGACATAACCGTCAAGATCCTTACGCAGGATTTCCACCAGTACCACCAGCACATGGTCCTTCCACAGGCAGGAGAGACGGTCGTTCCCGTTGCCGTCGGCATCCCGGAAGGGCAGGTCTTCGCTCACGGACATTAGCCACCGGAAAAGTTCCTGCCAGTCGCTCTCCAGGGCGCGGAAATCCTCCAGCGCTGCGGTGTCCCTTATGCAGTCCTCCCGCAGCGTACCTTTCAACTCGTATGTCGGCTTCTCGCTCATAGTGTCATTATTTATATGGTTATATAATCTTTCATTTTTTGTCCGTTCACATCCGGAAAAAGAAAACGCTTCCCGAAGCATAGCCAAGGGAAGCGGATAATGGGGTTCAGGATTGTCCGTTGTCAGTTTTTCTCTTTATGCTGAATCTGATACAATTCTTTTTGCCGTTCTATCTCCTTTCGTAACTGTTCTTCGGTGTGCTTTCCGACGGCAGCGAAGGCTGCACATAGTGACGTTCGTAATATTGCGTGGATATGTTGCGGTTCAATGTCCTCACATTCCACGTCTGCGCAGAAGCAGTCTCCAAATACCACCTTCGGGCGGTCTCATCCTCCACACGTAACGTGGCGAGTATATGCGACCATTTCAGATTTTGCAAACGTGTTTGCAAAATTGCCAAGTCAGGCATCGTGAGGTAGAACTTGCGGAAGTAGGCAAGATACCGTTGGCTGTATCCGATCCCGTATTCGTGCGTCAGTTCCTTGGCGAGCGTCTTTATCAGTTCCTTGCCGTATTGGGCGCGTTCCTGCCCGTGTCAATGATTTGCTTGATGTCATTGATTACTTGCGAGAAGTTTTGCGAGAAGTTTACAATTATGGAGTCATTATATCTCATATTTTTTGTACTTTTGCACCGCAGTCCCGGGCGTTCCTCTCCCAGCTTTCAGTTACTGGTGATGAATCCGGGTTTTTTTATGTTCTGCCGCAAAGGTACTACAATTCTCATAGTATCCTCACTTTTCCATTATCCTTTCTTTTTCCAGTATGTCAAAGAACACTTTATATCTTGTTTCACTTTCTGTTCATTCGTCCTATCCTATAACCCCGACGAGGTCGGTTCCTTCGTGGAGGTAGAAAGGATAGACCATGTTAGTGCGGCGGTTCGTCCGGCGGATGGTGTAGTCGAGGGTGATGCGCAGAATGCCTGCCGTCTCGTCCACCTCGAAGTCCACACAGTTCAGGTCCACACGCGGCTCGAACATCACCACCGCCCGCTCTATCTCGTCACGCAGCAGGGTTTGCGTGGAGATGTCCATAATCTCGAACACGTACCGTCGCACGGGGCAGCCGTAGTCGTAGCGGTGGACACGCTCGCCGGGCGAGGTGCTCAGCAGCGTCCACAGACTCTGGCGTATGTTCTCCTCATAGGCGGACATCCGCGTGGGTGTGCCGTCCTTATCCAATGCCGGAGGGAAGCTCCATCCGTTGCCGAGGAATGTCCTGTCTTCGTTCATATTCTATGTTACTCTTTTGTTTCCATAATTAGCAATGTCAAATCATGCTTGTATGAATTTGTAGATTGCCCAGACGTAGTTTTTATCAATAGAACACTGTTGCTTTATCCGCCGGAATAGAGTTATCGATAATAGCCTCTTAACTCCACAAAGTTTGTCCTTGTCCTGTTGAAAGATTTTGTTGTTGCAAATAAGTTGTAAAGTCATTATATGGTTGATCCACACAATCAAAAACAGCATTCAATAATCTTCTCAAAAACATCAAAGTGTAGTTCGATTGAATACCTGTCTCTCTTACCGATGTTGAATAATTGACAAATAGCGTATTAAGACCATTTACCAATCTAATGTCAAGCCAACTTCCATTATTATCTATAATATGACTCCAAGTATTAGCATTTCCTGCATTGCTTAATGTATATTGAATTGCATTCTTATCGTTTCTCAATGATACAGACCCCATTGTTGGGGAAAGCATTGGACCTGGTCCTATACCAGGAATTAAATATCGATGCATAGGATTATCTCCCATATAACAATAGAGAGGGGTTACCTGCACTCCATTAATGTTTCTATTAATATTAGCAATTATTGGATTTGCTCTTCTAATACGATTATTGACAATAATGGTATGGCCACCATGTACATCATTTGGATCTACACCATGAGTTAACATTCTGACTCTGTCACCTTGCCCTACATTAATTTGTTGCTGAGGGAGTGGAGCACCAGGCAGATAATCTGAAAGAGAATATATATAATTCAACGGATTTAAGTTTGCTGCATTTGGAATATTGGCAGGAAGTTGCTTTTGAAAATGATATTCTGCTGCCATTGCCCACCAAATAGCTAAATCTGTAATCTGTGAAAAATCTTGTGTGGTAGGCACATCCGTTACCAAAATTGCTTGAATGATAGCTTTGGTTAGATTATTATTTTTGATAGTTTTTTTCTGGATAAGAACTTCCTTAAGATGTAAACTCATCCTTCTAGTATCCTCAAATTTCACCCTCTGCCTTACTCTACCGCCAGCAGCATCAATCCTTCTACTAACCTTCTCCTTATTTTGTCTTGCTTCGTACATATCCATTATTTTTTTATTATTACTCAATTAAAAACCGTTGTAAAACAACCGTTATTTTACATAGAACGATGTTGCTTTATAGTCTCGGATTGAAAAGCTTTATACTTTTATGACCTGCTAATGACATTTCCACTTGAATAGTTTTATTAAATAGGATTCATTAAAATACTAAAATAACTACTACCTCCCGATTCATGCGGAAGATGTACTTTTGTCCCATAAGGAGTTTTTTTTGCTTCTTGTTTTTTATATTCTGACCACTTACTTTTTTCATGATTATAATCGAAATCATACATGACTGTAGCGTTTGGTACTAAACCTGGAAGGAAATTGTGACAACTTGGGCATGGTGATAATTCTACATAAATACGAGTAATATTACAAGAATTAACTTGTCCTGGATCTAAATTTTCTGCAATTTGTAATACATTCTGAATAGCTTGTCTTTCTGCATGTACCCCTGCTTGTTGCACGTAAGAATTGCCAATAGCAGTATAAAACATACCACCGTAATATGGTGAACAATATTCAGCTATTGCATTACAACTTCCAGGTCCTATGCCGGTCCCGCCGTGGCGCATTAAGTTATAAATAGGCCTCAATCTTTGTTTTAACGGTATAATGCCTCTTTGATTTGATATTAGTCTCCAATTATGATATGCTTGAGAGTTGTTGTCATCCATTGGATTAGTACCATTTACATTAGATACAATCTCTGTGTAGCACTGTATGTTTTTTTGTTCAAAATGACAAAATGGAGGTTTTCGATAATTATCAATATAATTTTGTATTGTACCTTTATTTGTTTGGGATTGTAATAATTTATTAGAAGTACAATATTTATCAATCCTCCTACTAACCTTCTCTTTATTCTGTCTTGCCTCATACATATCCATCAATTTATTAAGATTATTACTCAATTAAAACACTTTAGGGAGCAGCCGCCCGAAGTGGCGGCCGCTCCTAATGCTTGGCTTAGCCGAAAGTGCCTTCACCGCCTTCGTTGCTGCTGCCGGAGGATGACGTAGTTACCGTGCCCTTGTCAATGCTCTGTTCCACCTTGTTGGCGGCATCATGCATCTTTTGCTTGGGCGTGAAAATGATTTTCGGGGCCTTCAGCGCATTTTTTACGGTGACCTCCGCAGCAATCATCCTCCGATCTGTACCGTGGGGCATCCGGCTACGATGACGCCGCCGTGTGCCGTCGTGTCGCCCATGCGGGCGGCAGGCTTCCCACCTATAAAGACCGTTGCGGAGCCTTTGACAATCGTGTCCGGAGGACCGGTGCAGACGCATATATCGCCCACGACTGCCGCAGGCAGTTTACCGATCAATACGTTGGGTACTCCGGGTCCTGTGATAGGGCCGCCCACATGCGGTATCGGCGATGGGAATGCCGGAGTCTGCATGGGACAGGTGTGCATGTCTGTAAGTCTTGCTGCCGGTGGCATATTGTCCTCCTTTCTTTTTTAGTTGATCATTACCATCGCACCTTTAATGGTGGTCTGGCCGCTGGCAGAAACTTCCGCCGTGGCGTTGCCTTTGACGGTAGCGCCTATTTTAGCCTGCACTTTGACATTCATGCCTTCGAGACTGGCATCCTGCTTGGCTGTGCCGCTGAGTTTCATCGTGGCATCCATTGATATGTTGCCTTTTGCCGTCAGCTTGATGTCTTTGGCAGACGAGAGCGAGATACCATTCTTGTCCATCTTGACGCTGTTGCCGTTCTGGTCGGACAAGGTGATGGATTTCCCGTCGTCGTTGATTTCCACTTTGTTATTACCGGGTGTGGAGACCGTTATTATTTTCTTCTCCTCGTCGAATTCAATGCGCATTTTCTCGCGTGTGACGAGGGCTTTCCTATTGTTCTTCGCTTCGTATTCGTAAGGAGGCTTATGCTTGTTCCCGTACAGGCTGCCGAGAATTACCGGGTGCGTCGGGTCGTTGTTCACGAATCCCACCAGCACCTCATCATCCGGCTCGGGAAGCCAGAAGGAACCTGAACCTCCTGTGGCGTAAAGGGTTGACAGGCGTGCCCAAAGCAGTTTTTCCTTGCCGTCCATCCATGGCAGTTCCACCTGTATGCGGCATTGCTTCAGCGGGTCGCCGTCCAGTTTTTTCACCACAGCCGTGTGCAGTCCTTCCATACCCGGAAGCAGCCCTGCTGCCGGCGGACTTACCACATCCGGTTCGTCGGTGATGTTGCCGGGACTGATACCTATTCCGGCTTTGGTAATCCACTCGTTCTTCTCGATGATATGGGTTACGGAGCCGATGAAAGCCTTCCCGTTGAACCGTTTGCCGAGACCCTTCAGCTCGATGATACAGCCCGGTATGGCTTCGGCTGCACCATAGAAGCTGAACGTGCCGTGATAACGGGCAAGTCCGGCCTTCAATGCCATGCTGTCCGCCCATGCCTTCAGCACAGAACTGTCGGTCGGGGCATCCGTCTGGAGCAGCATGTTGCCGTCGGCAGAAAGGTCACCCGCCTTCAGGTCGCCCTGGCTGTTCAGTGACGGTGCGGATGCGGACGCCTTGACCTGCTTCTGTTCTTCCGGATCCCATGACACGGCATCATAGCCGGAATACTGGTCGCCTGCCGAAAGTCCGGCATCGAAATCTATCAGGTCGCTGCCGTAGGTGACAGTCAGGACGGGTGACGCGCTTACTTTCGGTTTGAATACCTTGATGTCCTTTCCCACGGTCAGGATGAACATTCCGCAGGCATCGGCACGGGAGAGGGCGAAGTCCCAGTCCGTACAATAGTATTGCACCATTTCAGGATGCTGGTAGTCCGTACTGTCCACCGATACGCTTCCATAATCCTTCAGCACTTCCCTGATCATGTCCGCATCCTTCTTTTTCTCGAAGATACGGTTGTGCCGTCCCTGCGTGGCGGGCCATGCGTTGTCGCGGCATTCCACCACCATCATGGAACGATGTCCCTTCCCGATGCGGATGGCTGTCTGCATGATGATGCCCTCGAACAAGGTCTTCTGGTCGTTCAGGTCGCCCGCGTCAATGCGGATGGCATTTCCGGGCTTGAAACTGTCCGAATCACTCTCATCGAAAGTCTGGGCATCCATGTCCCCGGCATTGAAGCAGAGGGTGGCCTTGCCGATACGGTTCAGTTCAAGACGTATTTTGACTGAAACGAGTTCGTAGGAACCGTCGAGCCTGGTACCGCCTGCGTAAACTGTCCAGGCAAGGATACGGTCTGCATATTTCGATGGAGAGTCGGCCATATTATAATTAATTTTCTACTGGTTTTACAATAGCTTGTTCATTCTTTTTTGAGCGGCGGGAACAGCAGTTCCGTTCCTGCCGGTATATTCCTGAATCCGTCAAGGTTGTTGAACCTTGCCACTTCACGCACAAGCAGCGAATCACCGTATATCTTGTGACAGAGATAGGGCAGCGTTTCGCCTTCTTTCACGGTAATGAGCCGTGACATATCCGGGGACTTTTTGGAGAATTTCTTGCGTTCTTCCTCGCTGCTGCGATAGCCCGTGAATGCCAAAGTTACCGATGCCCGTAGAGGAATCCCCTTATTGTCGAAGAGGGTATAATCCACATCCATCTTCTTCACCTGCCCTTTGAATAATACTGCGCCATACAGCACCTTTACATAGGAAGGACGATGACTTTCCGTCTTGTATATATATAGCAGGTTTTCTACTTTCTGTATTTCATTATATACCTGATCGGCCTCCTTGGTCCCTTCCACAATGCCCGTGCAATCGATAGTGAACTTGAACGAGAGATTCTCCGCACGGTAACGGACGAACTTCACATTTCCGCCGATGGTTCCGAGCTGTCGGTCTTCGGCATACTCTATCACTTTATCGAATTTGAACGTATTGGGTTCCAGCAGTGCGTCATAGCTGCCAATCTCACTGCTGTAATTCCCATCCGTATATGCTGTGAATGTCAGATTATTCATTGCTACAGTTTTTTACTATTCAACGTTCTCTTTTTCTGATGTCCGTTGTATGTCCTGGTTCCTCCATTTCGGACAACTCCTCCAGTACAGCCCGTTTGACAAGTTCCAATGTCTCCGGCGAAATCTCCTCCGGTAGAATTATTTTCTTTTCTACGACCGTACTAACCTGTATTTCCTTAATGACTATCGGCATTACTTACTTCTCCTTAATGATTTATACCGCAAGGTAATAGTTTCAACGGCTATTTTACTTTCTGATGCTTTCATAGGATCGATTGCCCATTTTATAGGAAAAGTCCATTCGCAAATCCATCTTGCTGCTATCTTGTCCTGTTCATCAAGCAGGGAGACACTAACCGTACACGGTTTTATTTTGGCTCCATATTTGAATCGGAATGTATTTTTCACCCATGTGGTGATTTTCTCGTTGATGGGTTCAAGCGCACGCTTCAAAGTTATATCCTGACATTTTACCTCCTTGGGAAGCTCGATATAATCTTCACCTTTTACAAACACAAGCTCCTGACTCAAGCCGTCCACTTCCGCAAAGGAGGCAGATGCCTTGTCTCCTCCTTCCCATTGGAAGTCCACCCGGAAGTGGAATAGTACAGGAGGTTTCCATGTATTTGAGTCAGAAGCCATGCTTGTTCGTTTTTTAAGGTTTACATTATGCCGGTGTCACACCTTCATGGGCGAGTACGATGGTTTCCATTGACACGCCGTTGCCGTCGGCCTTGAAGCCCTCTACGGTATATTTCTTCGGCCAGGCATTGGTGAGTTTCCAGCTCTGTACAGGACTGCCGCTCTCGTCCAGCAGGGCCACTGTGACGCTGGCACGCTTGATGGTGTTCATCTTTACAGTGTTGATCCAGTCCCATAACTTCTTGTCGTCCTTGAACATTGCCTTTTTAAGAGTTACATCACCGCTCTTCTTCAGTCCAGGCATTTTGATTTTTGTGAATCCTGGCATGTCGCCTGATCGGTACTCTATTACATCGAACTCCATATCGAGTCCGGACACCTCCTTGCAGGAGATTTTTCCTACCTCGGAGATCTCTACGCTAAAATGAAATTCCGGCACGGGCCACGTGGTAGCGCTCTGTGCTGATCCGTCTTCTGCCATAATATCTTAGGTTTTAAAATGTTAATAACTAAATTTACCTGTCATATCAGCTCTTCTGCATCTGCTGCTGGAAGGTGATTTCGATGAACTCGGCCGGACGGGTGATGGCCACCAGTACGGTAACGCGCATGATTCCGTCAAGGATGTCATTCGCTGTCATTGTGTCGCCCAGTCCTACATGGATTTCGTAGGCATCTTCCGGAGTGGTACCGGCAAGTCCTCCACGTTTCCATACGCTGCGTAGGAAATTGTCAATCATGGATTTCACATTCATCCAGGTAGCCGCCACATTAGGCTCGAACACATAAGCCTTGGCTGCGTTCTTGACCGACTCTTCGAGGAAAATCATCGTACGGCGCACGTTCACATACCGCCAGTCCTGCGAGTTGCCGTCAAGTGTACGGGCTCCCCATACCTTGATGCCTTCGCCCGGGAATGTGCGGATGGCGTTCACCGCCTTACCGTTCATCGGCATGTTCAGGTCTTCCTGCTGTGCGTTGTCTATGTTTTCCGTCGGGCTGTTTACGTAGTTGACGGACACGTTTGCAGGAGCCTTCCATACGCCGCGCGTATTGTCCACCATGGTATATAGTCCTGCCATCGCTGCTGACGGAGGAAGGAGGTTCAGCCTGTCTTTCACACGGTTGACGATGTACTGATAGCCCGGAAGGTTCTGCAGCAGGGCATTGTGCAGGTTGTTCTTCATGGCCGCAATTTCGTCCGGCGTGCAGTCCGCAGTCTCGGCAGGTTCCGTTTCCGCTCCGGTTTCGTCTGTCACGGCAGGTTTTACGACCTTCTTGCCGACGGCGATATCGGAGTAGGTCTCTTCAAAATACTTCGGGAACTTCGAGCCCGGGGCAAAGAACGGTGTCAGGTCCGGTGTAGAAGACTTATCCCATACCAGTATGGAACCGTCTATGTCCTTGTCGGAAAGTACAGAGGTATTCAACCATGGATAATACGCCGCTCCATAGGAAAGGAAGTTCGCTCCCACGTTCGTGCGGAACTTGTCTATCTGTTCCGACATCACCTCGTTGGTCTTGGCCTTGGGCTGTACGTCGAGGATGGCGAAACGGTTCATCATCTTTCCGCAGTGTGCCAGCATCTGTCCCTGAATGTCCTTGCATTCCTGTGTGGATGCGGCTTCAGGAACGACAATCATTGTGATTTCCTGTTCCTTTTCCAATGCTGCGAGCGCTGCCACCACCTTCTCCTTATCCACCGGCGCGCCTTCAGCGTATGTGCCAACAGATACGATGTAGCAGGTACCGCCACCGTTGGCGAAGAACATCACCATGTTGTAATAGAGTGAGAAGTGTTTTTCCGTATCCGCCACTTTCAGGGCTTTCTTGCCGTCCTGGGAAGGAATGGAAAAGAGAACATTCTCATCCTCTTTCGGTGCTTCTCCCACAGAAAGTGTGAATACCGGTGACGGTGCCCCTCCATAATACTGCTGGAACTCCGTCATGGAAGTGATTTTCCACGGCTTTCCGCTTAATGAATCAGGACCGTTCTGTGCCTTCTCCGTGATGCCGATGAAAGCAGGGATAGCGGTAGCGGCTTCGACTACCGAGTTTGGAAAGGCGCTCTTCTCTACGATGTAAACGCCTGGTGTCTTCAATTGTGCCATACGCTTTGTTTTAAATAGTTAGACAATCAGTTATCTGGTATATTCAGTTTATTAGAGATAGCAGACCTGCCTGAGCAGTCCCGGTTCCGCATCCAGGAACTTGCCCGGTTCCGGTGGCGGGACGTACTTGAGCAATACCTGCCTGCGTCCGCTCCCTGTTGCAGACGAGAACACCTTGAGCCTGTAGGCATAGTGTTCCTTCATGGGGACAGCCTCCTGTGAAACAGTGCGAAGCACTTCCAGCCCGTAGGCTTTGAATGTATTGAACGGCGTGAACGCCATCGTGCCGCCTTGTTCTTCCATCCGGAATTGCTTGGGATCAAGACTATTGCCATCGCGGGGCACCAGCAGGTATTCCCATTTGCATCGCGGGGCATGGAACCGGAGCGTGCAGGTCTTGTGTTTTTCTTCCTGTGCGGCTGCAAGGATTTTCTCCGTCATCAGGATGCTTACCGAACAGAAGCCGCTGCCGATACGCCTTCTGTAGGCGGATTCGCGGATGGCTTCTGCCGCCTCGACCGTATCGCGTGATGCAGGCAACTCCAGGGTATAGGCATTTTCGGGGCGCAGTGCCGCCCAATCTGTGAACAGGACGAAAGCCGGATCCGTAATGCAGAGTTCCGCTTCGACCTTGTCGGAAGAGGTGTCTACCCCCGCACTGTCGCAGTCATACAACAGTGTCCACTCGTTGACCGCTGTCTGTCTGAACAGCAGTCCTCTTCGCCGGCACAAATCGACCCCACCGGCTTTGAGCCGGAAAGCGAGGGCACGACAGGCAAGATTGTCATAATAGTCGTGCTCCACACGAAGGCTGTATAACGGTCGATAAGTGCCCATATATCTAACTTTTGATTACATTTATGTTTTTACATCCGTAGTTCCTGCCATGCTGCTGCCAGACATGATTTCGGCGGAATCCACTGTCAGTCCGCGAACCTTGCAGATGAACGAAGGGTAATACTGTCCTCCCATGGTCGTCCAGATGTTGTGCAGATCCGTAGTGGACATGGGAACCAGTTCCAAAGTATAACTTTCATTGCCGACCTCGAACCGGGGCAGCGACTGAACGAAAGTGAGTGCATCGGACAATACTGACAACGCCTCGGCATACCGTTTGTCTTCATATACTGCCGCCATCATGATGTGCATGTTCAGCAGCAGCGGCTGACGTCTGCCGGCATAGCCGGTTGCGGCACGCTGCATATAGCCGCCATCGCCGCTGGCTTCCCGTTCCAGATTGACGAGAGAGACCACCAGCTTGTTGGGGCATTGCTCGCCGGCGGAGCCTATCAGCCCGACCTCGGCCACCCCTTCGGGCTGCCGGTGTGAGCGGGCCAGATATTCATCCAGCCGTGCAGCGTAAGTTGTCAGTATCTTGCGTATCATAAATGCCTACAATTTACTATTTTATATCCAATCAGCCAAACTTTTGGGCTGCCTTTTTATTGATTTTACTCCAATACAGGTAATTTGTCGTCGCCGAGTCTGTACTGCCAGCCTTTACCGCTCAGGGCGGCGTTCATCTGTGTAACGGCATTCTGCCAGTCGCCGTCCACCTTGATGGTGCCGTTGGTGCCGCTATCCATTTTGCCAATACCATTAGCAGGGTTGCTGCTCCAGTAGCAGGCGGTGGTTTGGCCATTATTGTCGTTCATACCCACAATGCCGCCGACATTGCCTTGTCCGCTGACAGTTCCCGTGGCATGGTAGCAGCCGGTTACGGTACCTTGGGCATTAACTCCCACCACGCCGCCGGCATAGCCGGTAGTCGATGTGACGGTCACGTTGCCCGTGGAGTAGCAGGCGGTGAGGGAGCAGTTGTTTCCCAAGCTGCCCACCACGCCGCCGACATAGTTACTGCCCGAGACAGCCGCTGTGGAGCCGCAGCCCACGATGGTTGACCCGATGCCGGTTCCTGTGTCATAATTAGGGACACAGTGTCCGGATATTCCACCGACATTGGTATTACCCGTCACAGTCCCTTCCGCCGAGCAGCCGGAGATGGTGCCATAATTCGTTCCCACGATGCCGCCGGTATTGTTGAACCCTCTACCTGTCACCGTGCCATTGACCGAGCAATTCTCTACAGTGCCGTCGTTCTGTCCCGCAATGCCGCCGACGGACGTGCCAGCTGTTACGTTCACTTCTGTCAGTATCACGTTCTTCACCGCGCCGCCAGAGCCGATACGTCCGAACAGACCCACATAGTCGTTACTTCCCGTAACGGTTAGCCCCGTGATGGTATATTTGCCGCCGCCGTCGAAGGTGCCGGTGTATGGTTTGTCATAGGTTCCTATCGGCGTCCACTCCCCGGTCAGGTTGATGTCGCCCGTCAGGGTGATGTTGATGTCGGTTTCTCCATTGTTTACCAGTTCGGCAAGGTTCTTCAGGCCCTTCTCGTTGTTCACAGTGTAGTTGCCTTCGCTCACTTCGGTATAGCCTGGGTCATAGTTCAGCGTGATGTTGTAGAACTTGCCCGCCTCAGGGGTGATGGCAGCAGAGAGGTTGCGTTCCTCGGTGCCGTTTGCCCTCAGTTTCTTGATTTCGTAGCCGGGCACCACGTTCGCCTCCCAGCAGTTGATGACGTTGCCGTTTTCGGTGTATTCGCACTTCTTCATCTCTATCCAGCCCTCTTGCGAGCCTTGTCCGACCTTGCCCTTTTCATAAGTACACTGTGT
>JAXEBI010000138.1:0-38372 GCA_034094155.1 Phocaeicola sp. | reverse complement strand
GAAAAGATTTGCTTATATTTACAGTGGATTCGAGAGCCTTTCTGCACTCGGATTGGTATTGCATAAGGAGTGATTCTTTAGTCATAATTAAAAGTGGTGAGATACTTCTAATTTACTAATAATTAACGAATTATGCAATACTTTTTATCCTTATTTTCAACTGTTTAGCATATATTTTTCATTCCTATTCTTACTCCTTAACGATTCATTCTTGACAGTATTTCAATGATCTCTTTAATATAATTTAGAATCGGCTAACACCGATTCTATTGTTTAATTTTAATTTTAATTTATCGGTAAAAATTTACCGAAGTATTGATATCATCAAAGGATATGGTTAAAAATTGCTTGTTGGCAAGATGAATAGACATTTCTGGTCATGAGGGTATTTAAAACGATGCTTATTTTGATTTTAAAAGATATAGTTTGATTCTTAAGACTGTTGAATATGGAAAATAATTGGGATATAGATAGAGATTTCTTCATGTCTATAGAAGATAAATTTGCAATCACAGGTAGAGGAGTTGTTGTAACCGGTAGAATAGAAACTGGTGAAATTAATGTTGGTGATACTGTGATTATTCAGAATTTGAATAATTGCATTGTTTCTACTGTAGTAGGAGTTGAAATGTTCAGAATGCTATTGGATAGGGGTGAAGCAGGAGATAATGTAGGTTTACTTCTTAGTGGAGTAAAGAAAGATCAGATTGATACGGACTCTTGTCTTATTAAGGCGGGCGAAGAATCTTCTACTGACTTAATAATGCGCTGTCCTAACAGTGGACGCTGGGTAATGTGTAAGAGAAATGTTTATAAAAATAAGATTATTGATAAAATTATAAGGAACAAAGGTAAAATTGCAGGTGCTGCGTTAACTATATCCACAGGAGATACATCTTTTATATCAGTAGGAAATGTTATTGATAATGTAATAAATGATGAACCGGATAATAAAAACAATGAAGTAGGTAAAATAGATTTTAATTGTCCGAGATGTTCATATTCCTGGAGTGATAAGTAAATTTTAGTTAGGTTTAGTTTTACTAATCATAAAATATATAGTTAAACATGTCCAGTGTCCCATATAAGTAGATTAAAGACAATCAGAATTAATTCATAATCATGAAACAGCTTAAAACCAAAAACCAGAACCTCATTAACACTACAAGCAATGGTGTTCCATATATCAAGAAAAGTTTTACTCTTTATGGAATAGAGGTTTGTGGAGTATTTCCTGTATTTCAAGGAATCAAAGTGACTTTAGATGGTACAGTTGATTCTCTGTATAAGGAACTTGGTAATACGGATTATGCGTTTTACCATGGAACGATGAGATTAGCTACAAAAAAACTAAAGCAGCTAATTAAAGTTAAACCTGACATCAGGAATCAGTTTTCTGCAATGCAAATCAAAGATATCGAGGCTGAGAAAGAAAAGATTTCCGGATTAATCTGGCACCATTATGAGGAACTGGATGGAGAAAGTCCGATTATGCAACTTGTGGATGAAAAGCTGCATACGGCATGCTCACATACAGGTGGTTCATATACTTGGAATAGAAAACATCTGGTATAATAGCATAAAATTCATGTTTACATATACCATATGTGTAGGTTTGGTATATTGGGAAAAGCGAAAAGAAGAAAGATTGGTTTCATGTAAATCAGTCTTTCTTTTTTTTATTGCTTGTCAACGAAACGTGTGCAAGCCGGATATACATTTGCATCATCGAATTAAAACTATGCAAATATGAAGAGACTTATTAATTTTCTGATTGTCGTGGTATGTGTTATTATGACAACAGCTTGCGAGAGTGAACTGAAGGATATGGCTTATAGTTATACCAATAAGTCGAATGGTGATGTAACAGTTATCCGTCTTTACAAGAACGGGAAGGTGCTTATCAACAGGTTTTCAAAATGGGATGTTGAAGATAAGGATGAGATTTATATGTATAAAGGAAAACATGTTATTGGGGCTTCTTATGGTAGGATAGACAGTATTATTAACATAAAGAATGAGTATGAAGTTTTTGATAAGATTATTATTCAGAAGGATGGTGGAATCAGGTATAAGGCTGATGTTTACAGACCAGACAAGCGTTTTAAGGATATAAAGCCTGTTGGGAAGTATGGTGGCAGGGCTTATGAATCGAAAGGTGATGATGGTGATGTTTATATGTGCTTTATAGATGAAAAGACTGTATTGTTTGCAACTCATAGCGAGATGGATTTTTACGATTATGAAATCTCTAATGGAAAGATTATGATAATAGGTAAAAATTTGATATTTAAGCCTGAAGGTGATAATTACCTGGTTTTAGACAGTAGTTGGACTACGGTTGTTATGAAGTATAAGGGGGTGGTTGATGATTATGAACTTTGGAGTTATATCCTTTCAGATATGGAATAAAGACTTGGTATGAATAATAATTATGACGCAGCAAAAGAAAAATCGGCTATGTGTAAGGTGGTAGATTTCAGAAATGATTTTATGGAGGATATTATAGCATTAGGCATTATCTTTACTATAAACTGTTATGTGGCACTTAAAATGACTAATGTTATTGATGGTATAGATATATTTGTACATTCCTTAACGGGATTGCAGATTATTGCTCTTCTGGCGGGTATGTCTTTATTTCAACTACTGATAGAATTGTATGTAAGGTATATCTATAAAAAAGAATCTGGCTATAAGGTCAGTAGATTTATTATGGGTGGATTCATAATTTTTACAAGTTATACTTTATGTATTTCTACTGGTGGTACTTCTGGTTATGATAATAAAATAAGTTCAATGAGTGCCTGGGATTACCAGATTCTTCTTTGTGTTGAATTTATTTATTTTTGCATTGTCGTGATTTTGAGAAAAATTAGGAACCTCAAAAGTTCGTGAACAAAATAGGTTATCTGTACAAGTCGTTCATCTCATTAATAGCCTTACGCATTTCTTCAACAAGCTTGTCCGGACTGAGTACCTGAAGACTCGGTCCATAAGATAGTAGTTCCTGTATGAAGTCAAGGGTTATTTTTATGTGTAACTTAAAAATAATATGATTCTCGTCATGAGAAACTATTTCCTGAGTATGGTGTATTGGTCTTGTTTGTATATATTTGCCTTGTTTAATACTGAACTTCAGAAGAACGTCATGAGCCTTGTCTTTTTCATCTCCATGTATAATACCGAAATTATCATTGTACAAGACCTGTGGATAGTTTTCGGGTTTCATGGTAAAGCTTTTGTTGCCTATTGTGGCACTGTCCATCCTGTCTAAAGAGTATACTCTTAAGGCATTTCTCTCATGGCAGTGGCCTATCAGATACCATCGTTGCCTGAAGAACCTTATAAAGTAAGGATCAACGGTGAAGTTCTGTGCTTCCTTCCAGTAAGAATGATATGATATGTTGAGGCTTCTGCCGCGCGACATGGCATCTGTTATTGCATCAAGATGCTCTTCTCCTCCAAAAGTGTTCTCAAGAATAATTCTGTCGGAAAGATGTTTTCTTCTTGATATTACATCTGTTGATGATGTTGCCTGAATTATCCACTGGTTTATAGGGGAGTTGTTTATTTCATCAGGGTATTCTATGTAGTATTCATTTGTCCTCCTGTCGCAATTGATGTTTATATCGAACATATCTTCTGCCGCACGTTTATACGACATGAATGTATTACGGTGGAGTGTTATGTCGTAGTCGGCATTATATGCTCTCCATTCTTCCTGTATTTCATGGAGAGGCATTCTTCTCTTTCTTACAAGGAGATTTACCAGCCATATGCATATTCTATTTTTCATAAGGTAGACATTTGGAATTTATCTGAGTTTCTGTAACTTTTGTTTTTTCTATGATGATATCGCAAAATTAGTGAAAGGATGCACTGAAAGCAAGTGCAGGCGGTATTCATTATACATGTGAGGTATAATTACATAATCATTGTGAATGTATTTCAACTCCTGTTAACCCTTATATGGACGATGCAGAAAAGTATGTTATAAAATTTCCTTACAGGTTCTATAGTGGAGCTTTATGAGGTTTGCTATATGCTTTCAGATCATGGATCTTTTGATGATACATGATACCACAAAAACACGAAGTAAAACACCACAAAAACACGAAGTGACTTTTTTCTTATTATTAATTTATAGTACTTTTGTTGAAAAATACAAATTTGATATAATAAAAGCAAAGTATCAAAGAAAAATCTTACTTGAACATGAAAAAAATACTCCTTAAAGACTGGAACAAATTTCATCCGTATGAAAGAGCCAATGAAGTGGATATATATTATTGGAATCTGGTAAATAAAATAAATAAGGTACTGCACACACATAGTATTCTTCTTGACAAACAGCTTGTTAATGATGGATTGTATGAGGAAACAGCTATTTTTATAGCGGCGTGGTTTGAGGATGTGATATCGCAAACAGGTATATGGCAGGTCTTTACGTCGCAGTGTTTGAAAAGGTATGGCTCAAGGTTACCTTTTTATAAAATAGGAGAGGAAGATTATTATGCAGACGAGATTAATAAAGAGGATATACGTTTTATTCTGTGGCATTGTTTCCAGCGCAGAAAAATTGGAGATTCTATATTTAACCCTTTATTGAAAAAACCAGAACCTTTAGTAGATGAAATATATGATATCCTTGACAAGGAATACGAAACTGCGCCTGAAAATGAAAGACTGATTGACTTTTATGATTTCAGTAATATCACTGAAGCAAACTTTATTGAATACAGGAAAAAGGTTGAAGATTTCTATTATGGATGTTACATTAATCTTGGAACACTGGAGAAACTTGAACGTGATATGCAGGATAAAGTGTATGAGTGTGCATATAATGATAGAGTTGATGTTGATACTTTGGAAATATACCTGTATTCATTAAGGGTAAATGAGGCTTTGGGTGGAAGAACCCCTCTTCTTTCTATTACTGCACCCGAATTTCTGAAACTGATAATCGAAAGTCATGGTTATAAGGGTAAAGCTCCGTTTATGGATATAGATTATAAGAGTGAAAGCTTTTACATGGTGGTAGGTGAGACTAAAGATTATTATGTATTTAAAGAACTTGCTAATGATGAAGATGAATATAAGGTAAGAAAAGAATCCATGCAGCATGGTACACTAAAACTTATTCCTTTTGATACAGTGTTGACTTCTTCGTTATTCAAGTATGGTAAGCTTTGGAATCACAATGGAAGCATGATGAGATATAGTATAAAGGAAAATCCTGAAATGAAATCCAAAGTCAAGCAATTAAGGGAAACATTGTCTTCTATTAATGCGAAAAGAGACTATTTGAATTTTAAGCTCTCTACGGGTAGAAAAGAAATTATTTTCCTTAAAGGAACAGAGGAGTTCGTTTCTTTCATTACAAAAACGATGGATTATGATATATCCAAATTCGAGAAATCTTCAGGTTTCAATATGTCTGATTTGGATAATAGTGTAATTATGTTGACTGCAAAGGAAAACAAGGGAATGTGTATTTTACATAATCATTGTGATTGTATTTCTTCTCCTGATAACCCTTATTATAATAAGGAGAATGCAGAAAAGTATGCTCTAAATTTCCTTATAGATCCTATAGTGGCACCTTATGAGATTTGCTGTATGCTTTCAGACCGTGGATATCTTGATGATGCGTGTCTGTTGGAGTCACATGTAAGTGAACAGGATAAGATGTCTGATAAGTTATTTGTTAAGAATAACGCACAGTTCCTTTTGGACTATTTCTTTAAATGTTGCAGAGAAAAGGATTATAAGTCATGATCTGTAATTATGTGTAATCAGATTTCTGGTATTATAAAAATATCAACCGCCATATCTCATGTAAGACATTATAAAGATAGATGATTATTCGTTTATAAAACTATGAGATATGGCGGTTGTTGTGATAGTTATGACGGTTGTGACGTTTTTTTCACTTCTTAAAAATAAAGCAAATTCTGTCTGATATCCTGTTAAGCCAGTTGTATGTACTTGGCTTGCCTTTTGCTCTTTTGTCATTCAGACAGTTGGAAACTGATTCGATAGGAGCATCGAAGAATAATTTCTTAAGTACGGCCCTCTGTTTGCTTAGAAGAGATTCATACAAGTCATTATCTTTTTCAAGTCGGTTGATAAGTGCTACCATTTCATCCATTGTCTTTACATCACATTCATCGATTATAAGCTCGTGATGTATTACTTCGTCTTTATTCATAATGGCAAGAGTTCCTAATGAAACTGCTTCGGCAACCGAATTTCCTCTGATAGGTCTTCCTCCCATCTTTACGAAATACTTGGCATCGTATATACTTTTCAGATTATCGAATATACGCTGCTTGTGCAGAATGATTTCGTATCCGGCATCTATTAGAGGACGGAAGTGGGCCGGTGCCTTGGTTACAGGACGTTCGGTAGTGGAGTTTATTTCCATAAATATACCTTTACGTTCGGATGGCCTGCCCAAATGACTTTGCATTATGTTCTCTAAAGTGCGGGGGCCCACAAATGTATACGGGAAGTCTACTATTCCGCATTTCTTTGCGATTATACCTCTGGCCATCTGGTTCATGGTAACATCGTAGCCGAAATGAACGCTTCCTGTAGCCATATTGGCTTCGCCTATCATATATGCAAACAGAGTGTTGGGATAACTTCTCACAACATCGGTAGGCAGACTGACATTTATGGAAATCACTACATCATAATTTCCCCAGTTGATACCATGGCAGTCGACAGCAAATTTCCCGTTAGGAAAAGGACTTCCAGGCTGCTTGAATTCCTGTCCCGGAATCTTGTCGAGTGTCTCTGTTTTCAGCATATACAGATACTTTGATATATGAGGAATAACCTTGCGGTATATCTGAGTCTCGTGGTTGGGTTCCTCTTTTACAATATAGAAATCTGCATCAAGTTCGGCCATAAGTCCGATAGGACCTACTCTTCCCATAGAAGAAAACAGAATGTTGGCTGCGTTCTTCTCTGTAACCGGACATACATATAGGTCCTGATATACTTCCTGTTTTACTAATGCTATTTTCATGGTCTATACTAATCTATAATAAATATATAGCTTGTTGTTTTGTTTGTTTTCTACCTGTTGAAAACATTGTTAATAGCTTTTTTCAGAGCTTCCAGATAGCCTCTGCCGAATTTCAGGTCTGGCTCCATATAATTTCCTTCTGCCCATTCGTTCCATGATTTCAGAAATACTATTCTTTCTTCTTCTGGCTTGTGGGCAACATTCCTGAAGGTCTGTTCGGCATGTTTCTCGAACTTATCAGGGGTAGAGTTGACGAGAATATGTCCTGCTCTTCCCGAACGTGGAGAATGGTCCCAGTTGGGTATAAGGGTAGGGTAGCAGTCGGCTTCCTTGTCTTCGGGACCACTGAACCATTTTGAGGCTTTCGAGTAATCAATTCTTCTGCCCTGTTTGAACGCCATTCTCTGGAATTTTGCGTTTATGCGCTCTAAGAGAGAAAAATCTTTCTTGAAAACATCGAACAGTCTTACCATGATGGTGGCATTAAATCCCCATTCTCTGAATACAGGCATTTCTTCGGGTTTCGATGTGTGTGCCACAAAGTGTATGCTGAATCCGTGAGGCTTGGCCAGTTCCTGCCATAAGCTTATGAAGTGTTTCATCTCCGGCATGTTTACAGGAGAGTATATCACAAACATTGGATTTCCGTTTACTCTGATGTATCTTGGGTCTTTAAAGGCCGGCAATACAGCATTGAAGTGCGCTATATAATCCTCATCGCCGGGATAGAGTTGCTCCATAAGCATCTTATGTCCTCCGTCCTTGCTGAACTGCTTGTCTTCCCAACTGTGGTTGGCCCATGCTAAGCAGAAAGGGAAGTCGGGCTCACCGCTTTTAAGGACTTCATTGAAAGGCCTTTCGAGCAATTGTCTGCCGTTCCCGAACCAGTAATGCCAGTAGCAGAAACCTTCTACTCCATATTCCCTTGCCATGTCGGCCTGGGCTTTTCTTGTTTCGGGAACTCTCAGGTCGTAGTATCCCAAATCGGCCGGGACTTTTGGCTGGTAGTGGCCTTTAAACAATGGTTTGGCCTTTCCTACGTTGGTCCACTCAGTGAAGCCTTTACCCCACCATTTGTCGTTTTCGGGGGTAGGGTGAAACTGAGGAAGGTAGAAGGCTATAACTCTTACCTTGTTTTTTATATTGTGATTATGGCTTTTACCGGTTATATTCTTATTATCTGTATTTTTATTATCTGTATTATCTTTATAATTATTTTCAGTATAATTATTTTCAGTATAATTATTTTCGGTATAATTATTGTTTGCGGTTTCTTCCATTTCTATATCATGTAAATAAGTAGGTTCACTTTTTTCATCATTTTTCCGATAAATCTTTTCAGACTGTATTTTTTCAGCTTGTTTATCATAAACTTGGGCTGGCTCATGATATATTCGGATGTACATCCGGCTTTATACATGGCTTTAAGCCATTCATTATGTTTTCTCACCATTATGCTGTTCCATGGCTTGTCGGGACCGGCATAGTGTATCTGTACCGGTTCTTGTAGTGCTTTCTGAAATCTTCTTGCTGCTTCTTCCCGACTGCAATTGAACTCAGGGGTTCCTTTATAGAATTCGAAATTTGAGATGTCTATATCATAGAAAGCCGTTATTACTACAAATCTTGTGGGAATGTATCTTACCAGTGGCCAGCATGTAAGAATCATGCAGTCTTGTTCCGGAAGCAGGAGTCTGTTATAATTGTTTATGTAGAAATCGGTCATCTCCTGTTGCTTGTTGTGCTTCCTTATACTGTCGAGATTCAGAAGAAGGAAACCGGCACCTATTTCGTGTTCCAGTATTTCCATTTCCTCATTTGTGAACTTTCCCTTGTATTTGGGCATGCGGCCGTCATTGTTTGTGGGGCCTACTCCTGCATAGATGAAATCCTCGTCGGGATAGAGGAAAAATGCTTCCGAGATGTCTCCCGTGAAAACCACATCTACATCGGTGCAGAGAATGCGCTGATATTGTGGAAAGATGTCGGCTGCTATCAGTTTATAGAATATCTCCTTTGAGTAATGCGCCTTGCCGTTCAGACCGGATATTTTCTTTTCGTATTCCGATACATTGATGAAGTTCATGTTTGCGTGGGTAAACTCTTTTATGGCAGACGAGAGATTACGGCAGTCGGATTCGCTGAGTGTGGTGTGCAGAATGTACAGTTCATACTGATATGCAGAAGATGCATATCTTAGCATGGAATGTATAGCTACTTTGGCGGCTAATACATAGTTACTGTCGAATGTAAAGAATACCGGTATTATTGTTGTCATGGCATTTTCTTCTTTAATATATAGCCTACTGCCTCTCTGAATGTGACAGAACCGCTTAGTTTCATAAATAATATATACATTATAGCCGCTACGGCTATCTTTATTATGGCCGAGATGTATACATTTTCAGTAAACTGCGATGCATACAGGGCTGTTACCATACATACCATGGATATTCCCATAAATGGCAGTATATCTTTCAGGGCAGAAAATAAAGACAGGCCTATTTCTCTCCTTACAAAATAATGCCATACGGCCAGCCATAGAATGTTGATGCAAATATAGGCAATTATCATTACTCTAAGTCCGTATGGGTGACATATTAAAGCCGAACATATCTGCAGACATCCTATTATTATGGTGTTCCACATAAAGAGGTCGGAGCGTCCCTTGCTGATAAGGAGGTTGGTATACAGGTTCTGTATTGGCATAAATGCTCCTCCTATGCAGAGTATCTGCATAAGTACGGCGCTGCCCGACCACTTGTCGGTAATGGTTATGGTAATAAGTTCGGGGGCAATAACCGACAGACCGAACAGGGTGGGGAAGGATACAAAGGCGGTAAAGCGCAACATCTTTCGGAATACTCTGCACTGGCGTTCACGGTCGTCGGCTACATCGCGCAATACCGGCTGGGCTACACCGTTTATCATTCCCTGTATTGTGCTGTATCCCATGGAGGTCCATTTGTTGGCCTGGTTGAACAGACCGACTTCTTTCTCTGTATAGAACTTTCCGAGTACTACAGAAAGCATATTGTTGTTTATATTTGATACTATGTTTGTGAGAAGAATCTTGCTGCTGAATCCTATCATTGTTTTTAGTGGAGATAAATCGATGTTGAGTGTTGGTCTCCACCCTGAGTATAACCAGAACAATATGGAATTTGATGCTACATAAATCAGGCTCTGGGTAGCTATACCCCAGTAGGCTGCTCCCATAACAGCAAGCAATACGCCTGTCAGTCCGGAGAGACAGAGACTTGTGAGCTGGATTATTGCTTTCTGCTTTACTTTCAGCTGGCGGAAGAGCCATGCATTGTGTGCTGTACCGAAACTGGCTATTACAAATCCTAAGAATATGTATCTTGATAGTGGAATAAGTTCGGGGGTATGATAGAACTGTGCGATATAGGGCGACAGGAAGAACAGAATTATATAAAGAGATATTCCTGTAATGACATTGAACCAGAAAACTGCATTATAGTCTTCGTGCTTTATTTCCTTCTTGTTGGCAAGTGCGGCTGTAAATCCGCTTTCCTGAATGGTTGAGGCCATGAGTGAGAAGATAGTAAGCATTCCCACCATACCGTAGTCGGATGGAGTAAGGATTCTGGATATGAAAATGCCGAATACAAGGTTCAGAATCTGTTGGGCGCTGTTGTTGATTCCTCCCCAAAGAAGTCCCTTGGCTGTTTTTTCTTTTAAAGAACTTGAGTTTTCTGACACGATGTTATATGTTATATTATATGTAATATAATTATAAGAGCTTAATTATAAGAGCTTGTATATTATGTAAGAATAATATATAGAAGGGGTGGTAATTGAAATAAGGGCGGAAAAAATCCGCCCTTATTTTATTGTGTATTATTCAGATGTCGCAGTTATCAGCAAACCTGACTTCCCGGTTTTACTTCCTTAAGAAGTGAAGTAACAGCCAGTGAACCGTCGAAGTTTTCTGCACTAAGAATCATACCTTCACTTACAAGTCCGTTCTTGAACTGGCGTGGAGCGAGGTTGGCAATGAACAATACCTGTTTTCCAATCAATTCTTCTGGTTTGTAGTGCTGTGCAATACCGCTGACTATAGTACGGTTTTCAAGTCCGTCGGCTATCTTGAACTTAAGAAGTTTCTTCATCTTTGGAACAACTTCGCACTCAAGAACTGTACCTACTCTGATATCAAGTTTCTCGAAGTCTTCGAAAGCGATTGTTGGCTTGATTGGGTTTGCTTTATAGGCAGCTTCTTCGTTTGCTTTCTTTGTAGCAAGAAGTTTCTGAACCTGGGCTTCTATAACATCATCTTCAATCTTTTCGAAAAGAAGTTCTGCTTTGCCCAACTGATGTCCTGGTGCAAGCATGTCTGTACGTCCGAGGCTTTCCCATTCGAATGAATCCATGTTGAGCATACCGCGAAGCTTGGCAGAGCTGAAAGGCAGGAACGGTTCGAATGCGATGGCAAGGTTGGCTACAAGCTGTAGGGCTATGTTAAGGATTGTAGCTACGCGTTCCATATCAGTCTTGGCAAGTTTCCATGGTTCTGTATCGGCAAGGTATTTATTACCGATACGTGCAAGGTTCATGGCTTCCTTCTGTGCGTCGCGGAACTTGAATATGTCGAGCAGTTTTTCTACTTCGGCCTTAACATCTGCAAATTCTTTCAGTGTCTCACGGTCGTAGTCTGTAAGTTCGCCTGCTGTAGGAACTTTGCCTTCGAAATATTTGTTGGTAAGTACAAGGGCACGGTTCACGAAGTTTCCGTAAACGGCTACAAGTTCGTTGTTGTTGCGTGCCTGGAAGTCTTTCCATGTAAAGTCATTGTCTTTTGTTTCAGGAGCATTTGCTGTAAGCACATAACGGAGCACATCCTGCTTGCCGGGGAAGTCCTGAAGATATTCGTGCAACCATACGGCCCAGTTGCGTGATGTTGAAATCTTGTCGCCTTCAAGGTTGAGGAACTCATTCGAAGGAACATTGTCTGGAAGTATGTAGCTGCCTTCTGCCTTAAGCATAGCAGGGAATACTATACAGTGGAATACGATATTGTCTTTACCGATGAAGTGAACAAGACGTGTTTCAGGGTCTTTCCACCATTTTTCCCATGAATCAGGAAGTAGTTCCTTAGTGTTTGAGATGTATCCTATAGGAGCATCAAACCATACGTAAAGTACTTTTCCTTCTGCACCTTCTACAGGAACAGGAATACCCCAGTCGAGGTCACGGCTTACGGCACGAGGCTGAAGTCCCATGTCGAGCCAGCTCTTGCACTGTCCGTATACGTTAGGACGCCATTCCTTGTGGTCTTCCAGAATCCATTTGCGCAACCAGCCTTCGTGCTTGTCGAGTGGCAGGTACCAGTGCTTGGTTTCTTTCATAACAGGCTTGCTTCCACTGATGGCACTCTTAGGGTTGATAAGTTCTGTAGGAGATAGTGTGCTTCCGCACTTTTCACACTGGTCGCCGTATGCGCCTTCTGCATGGCAGCGTGGACATTCTCCTGTGATATATCTGTCGGCAAGGAATGTCTTTGCTTCTTCATCGTAGTACTGTTCTGATGTTTTTTCTATGAATTCACCCTTGTCGTACAACTTGCGGAAGAAGTCGGATGCTGTTTTGTGATGTATATCTGAAGATGTACGTCCATATACATCGAATGATATACCAAACTCCTTGAAAGAGTCGCGGATAAGTGTATGATAGCGGTCGACTACATCCTGAGGTGTTACACCTTCTTTCTTCGCACGGATAGTGATAGGCACTCCGTGTTCGTCGGAACCTCCGATGAAGAGAACGTCTTCTTTCTTTAGGCGGAGATAACGGGCGTAAATATCGGCCGGAACATATACACCTGCAAGGTGACCGATGTGAACCGGACCGTTGGCGTATGGAAGTGCCGATGTTACGGTTGTTCTTTTGAATTTCTTTTCCATATTGAATATAGATGTTATATTGTTTGTTTTATGTATTTGCCGGTTATTGTGAATAAGCCTGTTTAGCGGGTAGACTTGTTTCTTGTTGTGAAGTGTTTACATATGTATACTATTATACACTTATATACACTTACGGTTGCAAAGATAGCGATTTTTATACACTATTGTCGACGATATTATCCTTTTATATGAAATGAACTTATAAAAAGCTGTAAAAATAAACGGATGTACCTCTGGCAAGGTACATCTGCGGGTGTGAAAATATAACATGTAAAAGGAATAAATGTTATTGTTTTGCAAAATTATGGACATGGAATTTCAAATAAATTACAATTTCATAAAAGTAAGGTTTCAATGAAATGAAATAATTGATAAATTCGCAGTGCTAAAAAACAGAGAAAGAAAATGAATGACGAAACTTTGAAATTCAATGTCCAGAAACGGATTGTAATTGTTTCTGGCTTGATACTGGTAGGAAAATTCATAGCCTACTTTATGACAAACTCGGTGGGTGTGCTTACAGATGCCATGGAAAGTATTGTGAATGTAGTGGCCGGACTTATCAGCCTTTTCTGTTTGAGATGGGGATCGAAGCCAAACGATAAGGAACATCCGTTCGGGCATGGGAAGATTGAACTTATATCTGCTTCTGTAGAGGGTATACTTATAAGCATAGCCGGACTGATGATTATCTATGAGGGAATGGAAAGGCTTATCATTCCTGCTGAGGTCAGGAAACTTGATATTGGTATTTATATTGTAGCAGTTTCCGGTTTGCTTAACTATTTTATGGGATGGTATAGTATCAGGGTTGGGAAAAAATATAAATCCATGGCTCTGGTAGCCGGAGGTAAGCATTTGCAGTCTGATACTTATTCTACCATAGGTCTGGTGGCCGGTCTTGTGGTTTTGTACTTTACAGGTCTGGCATGGATAGATAGCGCATTGGCTCTTGTTTTCGGTTCGATAATTATCGCTACAGGTGTATCTATTCTGAAAAATACTATAGCAGATCTTCTTGATACTGCCGATGAGAAATTGCTTGAGGATTTGGCTGAGATTCTAAACAATAACAGACAAAAGGAATGGGTTGATATTCATAATACGAGGATAATCAAGTCGGGAAGTTATATATTTATAGATTGTGACCTGACTGTTCCATGGTATTATACTGTGGAAGAGGGACATTTGTTGGGCATGCATCTTAAAAATGTGCTTCTGGAAAAGTATTCCGACAAGGTGCAGCTTACGCTACATCTCGACCCTTGCAATATTATGGAGAAGCCCAAGTGTGATACTTGTATGCTTGATACATGCCGGCACAGGCGTTTGCCTTTTGTAAAGCCTGAGAAGATAACTTTGTCTAACTTTACAATGAGTGAGGATGAAATGAAGGTGAAATATGATTGATGATTATTTTATTGGTCTGTTTCCTGTATTCTGTATGTGATATTTTTGTATGCAATATAATTTATCTGTATATGAAATGGCAGAGGAGAACCGGGCAAAATCAGCCTGCCCAGTTCTCTCTGTCTAAATTCCTGTAGCTTATGGCCTCGGCAAGGTGTGCTGTAGTAATATTTTCGCATCCTTCAAGGTCGGCTATTGTTCGGGCAACTTTAAGAATCCTGTCGTATGCCCTTGCCGACAGGTTGAGGCGTGTCATTGCGCTTTTTAGAAGATTTAGTCCTTTTTCATCGGGTTGTGCATATTGGTGCAATAGTCTTGATGTCATTTGTGCATTGCAGTATACACCTTTTATTCCGGCAAATCTCTCTTCCTGTATTTTTCTTGCTTTTATAACCCTCTCTCTGATAGAGGCACTGCTTTCGCTTTCTTTCTGTTCTGACATTTTTTCGAACGGTACAGGTACAATTTCTACCTGAATGTCTATGCGGTCCATAAGAGGACCGGAAATCTTGTTGAGATATTTGTGGACCTGTCCGGGTGAGCATACGCAGTTGCGTGTAGGATGGTTGTAGTATCCGCAAGGGCATGGATTCATTGATGCTACGAGCATGAAACTTGCCGGATATTCTAATGTATACTTTGCTCTTGATATGCTTATGCGTCTGTCTTCTAATGGTTGTCGGAGTACTTCAAGAACACTTCTGTTGAACTCCGGAAGTTCATCGAGAAACAATACTCCATTATGTGCCAGACTGATTTCGCCCGGTTGTGGATTTGCTCCTCCGCCTACCATTGCAACTTGTGTGATGGTGTGGTGAGGACTTCTAAAAGGACGTGTGGCTATTAACGATGAGTCTTTGCCTAATTTGCCGGCAACAGAGTGAATCTTTGTAGTTTCCAGGCTTTCCGACAGTGATAATGGTGGAAGTATGCTGGGTAATCTTTTTGACATCATGGATTTTCCGCTGCCGGGAGCACCTATGAGAATTACATTGTGACTGCCTGCGGCTGCAACTTCAAGGGCTCTTTTTACGTTTTCCTGTCCTTTTACATCGGCAAAGTCGAACTGGAATTCGCTCTGATTATTGTAAAACTCCTCTCTTGTGTGTACGATGGTTGGCTCAAGCTGACACTTGCCGTTGAAGAAATCTATTACCTGGGTGATGTTCTCAACCCCATAAACATCAAGATTGTTGACTACCGCTGCCTCTCTTGCATTCTGTTTTGGTAAAATAAATCCCTCGAAACCTTGCTGACGTGCAGCTATGGCTATTGGCAAGGCGCCTTTAATGGGTTGTAGGTTTCCGTCCAAGCCTAATTCTCCAATGATAAGAAAACGGTTGAGACGGTCGGAAGAAATGCTTCCTGTAGCGGCCATTATACCAATAGCCAATGGCAAATCGTATGATGATCCTTCTTTACGAATATCTGCTGGTGCCATGTTTACTATTATCTGGCATGACGGAAACTTATATCCGTTGTACTGTAGTGCCGATACTATACGTTCGTGACTTTCCTTTACCGCTGAGTCGGGGAGCCCTACAAGGTAGAACTTTATACCCCTCGAACAGTTTACTTCTATGGTAACTATTGTCGCGTCAATTCCCTGTAAAGCAGCGGCAAACAATTTGACTAACATAATATTATCTGTTTTAAGGTTAATGTTTCTGTGATGTGTATAGTTATTTTTTCTTGTCTGTCAGTTCTTTCATCTTGTCAACCAACTCGTCTCCATAAATATTCGTTGCAATAATCTTTCTGCTCTTGTCGACAAGTATGTTGTATGGGATATATCTGATGTCACACTGCTCTGTAATCTGATTCTTCCATCCTTTGAAATCGCATACCTCAATCCATTGCAATGTGTCTTTTTTACAGTTTTTTTCCCAAAGCTTCTTTTCGTAGTCTATTGATATGTTTAGGATTCTGAAGTTGTCTTTGGGCAGTTTGCCTAAAATAGAAAACAGTGAATCTCTTTTGACGATAGATTCTTTGCTCCATCCTGCCCAGATATTAATTAAAGTAAACAGTTCGTCTTTGCTGCTCCATGATATATATTCACCATTTCTCCTCTTGCATGAGAAGTAATTTATATAATCACTTTTGCTCATATTATTCTTTTCTGCCAGGTTTTTCTGTATTACATCCACAACTCTGCAGTCTTTTACATGCCCGTCTAATTGTTCAATAAGCGCTTTTATCTTTTCCTTATCCGGATTGTCTGACTGAATGAAATAATCATTAAGAATATATGCTGAAGCGTAAGATTGTCTGTGAGATATTATGAATTTTTCTGCTATGTCTGAAATAGATGAAGCTGATGTACTGTCGCTGGATGTGTTGCCTGTATTTAGAATGGATGTAATTTCGTTTCTGAAATCCTGCAAATCCTTGTTGGGACCGTTACCTTTTACTTTGGGATTATCAAGGCTGCCCTCTATGCTTACTTCCCATCCTTTATCGGCAAATACGGGTAGTGCAAAACCCGAATCGTTTACTAATCTCAGCATTGTTATGGTGTCTGGGACAAATGTATATGAAAACTCTCCCTTGCTGTTTACACTGATGGTATCTATATCGGCAATAGGGTCATCGAATACAACAAACAGCTGTTTTGGGGCGTTATTGCTCAGCTTTCCCGACATGTAGAACTCATTATTTCCTCCACATGAAAAAAGACATGTAGAGACTAATGCAGATATTATAAACGAAAGTATATTTCCTGTTGTCTTCATAAAGGATATAATTACATAAAAATATTGTAGTACAAAGAAAAATGATTTGGAATATTATTTTTGCGAAAGTACAAAAAAAAGCCGGAACGCATTGTGCATTCCGGCTTAAATATTTCATTTGTAATTATTCTCTATAAACTGATTCGAATAAATTACTTGATTTCATTTGCATATTTAGCAAATTCACGGTCAGTTGCAGCTTTAGCAGCAAGAGCAGCATCTTTCTGAGCAACCTTAGCCATGCTTGACTTAACCAAGTCAGCATTGTTAGTTCTTGCACCAACAATAGCCATCAAGTAGTCTGTGTAAGCATCAGCATTCTTAACAGCTGTCAAAGTATTCTTAGCCTTGTTGTAGTCTTTAGCAAGGATCTGAGCCAAAGCAGCTGAGTTAGTCTTAGTGTCACCGAAAGAAGCAACAGCCTTGTCGTACTGACCCTGTTTGATATACAAGTTACCAAGAGCTTCGTTTGCTGTGTTAGCACCTGTAGCCTTAGCAAGGTAAGTTTCAGCGTTAGCAACATTACCGTTTACAAGTTCGATCAAACCAAGGTTAGTGTTAACTTCAGGAGCGTTAGCGTTCTTGCTTGCAGCCTGCTTGAAGTAGTTAGTAGCAGTAGCCTTATCGCTAACGTATGCCATCATACCCAAGTTGTTGTAAGCACGGAAGTCGTTAGGATAAAGTTCGATAGTCTTCTTGTAGATAGCTTCTTTGCGAGCATTGTCGTTAGTCAAAGTAGCAGCATACAACAATTCTTCTACGCTCAATACAGAAGCATCGCTATCGAATGCAGCGTTGATTTCTTCGTCGCTACGGCCGATGATGTCATAGTTAGCAGTCAAACGAGCACGACGCAACTGAGGAAGGATTTCGTCAGCCAAAGTCTTGTAAACTGAAGAAATGTTCTTGATTTCAGCTTCGCGCTGTTCTGGATCCTGATACATAGAAAGAACACGCAAGATAAGGTCTTTATCCTGAAGGCTTGATTTAGAAACAAGTTCCTGGAAACCTTCCCAGTCCTGAGCAGTATACTTAGTATCTACTTCAGTTTCAATCTTACCTTTCTTCAATTCTCTATTCAAATATTTTTCTGTATTGTTCTGACGGTCTTCAGCCAAACCTTCATTCAATTTAACACCACCATCTGGAGATGCGTAAGCAGAAATTTCAATGTTGTTAAGTTTATAGTTCTTAGTATCACCGGCAACGATAGCAACCTGTTTGTGGAAATCTTTGATACCTTCAGATTTCAATTCGCTTGCACGAAGGTTAGCCTGCTGGATCAAGAACATGATCTGAGCTTCTTTAGCCTGCTTGATGATACGCTGGAAAGCATCTTCTGCATAAGCAGCGTTAGCAGAACCTACAGTTGGAAGTTCTGATGTAGCGATTACACCGTCAGCAATCTTTACAGAAGGAATAGTGTATTCTTTCTTTCCTTTCTTGATTTTGAAATCAAGGAAAAGTTCAGACTTGGCCATTTCTGGAACATAGTCGAAAGAAGCTTTCATAGTGTAAGTACCACCAGCCTTGTATGAGATAGTCTGGTCGTTACCCTGAACTTTTTCACCCTGGAACATAGCTGGCTGACCTTTAGCTTCGCCACCTTCCCATCTCAAAACCGGAGTAACTTCAACTGTTGCGTTTTTCTTGAAGTATTTTTCCGGGAACTTACCTGTAATAGTTACAGGAACTTTACCACCAACAGCTTCCAGAACTTCTGGATTTGTTGTGAAGTAGTCAGAAGACAATTCTCCCATCTTGCTACATGAAGAGAAAGCAAGAACTAACAATGCCACGATAGGCAAATACAACTTCTTAATCATGATTTTTAAATAATTGGTTTGTATAATTTAATTTTTTTCTTAAAACAATCATGTTATTTGGGTGCAAAGATAAAAAAAAGAATAATCATAGGTGTTATTTTATCTCTTTTTTTCCGCTTTAACTAATAAAAAATACATAAAACAACCGTTTTTTTACTTAAAATGACTTATAAAAGCTTAATTTGGAAATGAATTTAGTCTTTTTGTCATTGTTTTTTATACATGTTCCGAGGATGGTGTTCAATTATTTCTTTACGCAACTTGTTTCTGTCTATGTGGGTGTAAATTTCTGTTGTACCAATGCTTTCATGTCCCAACATGCATTGAATGGCTCTTAAGTTTGCGCCTCCTTCTAACAAATGTGTGGCGAATGAATGTCGGAAAGTGTGTGGGCTGATGGTTTTCTTCAGACTGATTTTGTCGGCAAGTTCCTTAATGATGTGGAATACCATGATTCGTGATATGTTCTTCCCGAACCGGCTTATGAATACATAGTCCTCAAATTCTGGTTTAATAAGTCCTTCACCTCTGTACTCGAAATATAGCTTTATTTCTTTTATGGCTTTGGGTGAGATGGGTACCAGTCTTTGTTTTCGGCCTTTGCCTTCAACTTTTATAAATCCATCGTCAAGATACAGGTCGGAAATCTTCAGATTGCATAATTCGGATACACGAAGTCCGCAACTGTAAAGGGTTTCAAGTATGGCACAGTTGCGTTGCCCTTCTTTGGTACTTCTGTCTATGGCACCGATAAGACTGTCTATTTCTTCAACGCTTAGAATATCCGGAAGATGTTTTCCTATCTGTGGCGATTCTATCAGTTCGGAGGGGTCGTTGCTTATATAGTCTTCGAGAAGGAGATACTTGAAAAAAGAACGTATTCCAGATAAGATTCTTGCTTGTGAGCGTGGATGAATACCTATATCATGGAGACTTGCCGAGAAACTTTCGATAGTTTCAGCTGTGGTATCAAAAATGTCTGTTCCGTCTTCTTCAAGATAGTTCATGAGTTTGGTTATGTCTTCGATATAAGCCGAAATAGTATTGTCGGATAATGATTTCTCCAATTTTAAATATTGCTTATACTTTATTATAATTTGTGTGTTTTTGTCCTGCTTATTCATTATTTTTATTATCTTTGCACCATATTACCTACAAAGGTATTAAAAGTTCAATAGATTATAAACGATGCGGATACAAATTATTAACGGGCCCAATATTAACTTATTGGGGAAGCGTGAGCCTTCCATTTATGGTGCAACTTCGTTTGAAACCTATTTAGAACGGCTCAAGGCTATTTATCCGGATATTGAATTCGGCTATTATCAGTCGAATGTGGAAGGAGAAATTATTAATAAAATCCATGAAGTTGGATTTTCATACGATGGTATTATCTTGAATGCAGGTGCATACACTCATACGTCGATTGCTCTGCAGGATGCTTTGCGCGCTGTCACGACTCCTGCCATCGAAGTTCATATATCGAATGTGCATACCCGGGAAGAGTTCCGGCATAAGTCAATGATATCGTGTGCATGTCGTGGTGTGATTTGTGGCTTCGGACTTGATTCATACCGTTTGGCAGTGGAAGCTTTTATTAATTCGAAATAATGTAAAACAGGTATAATTAGTTTTTTAATATGATGCTCAAACAAACAAAAATCGTTGCATCCATTTCTGACTTGCGTTGTGAAGTGGATTTTATCAGAGATCTTTATAATGCAGGTATGAATGTGGTACGTATGAATACTGCTCATGCCAGCCGTGAAGGTTTCGAAAAGTTGATCTCTAACGTACGTGAAGTATCAAACCGTATTGCAATCTTAATGGATACTAAGGGTCCTGAGGTGCGTACTACTGCAAGTGCCGAAGGTCCTATCGATTATAAAATAGGTGATAAGGTTCAGATAGTAGGTAATCCGGATCAGGAAACTACAAAAGAATGTATCGCTGTAACCTACAAGAATTTCGTTCATGACCTTGCTATTGGTGCTACTGTTCTTATTGATGATGGTGACCTTGCTCTTACTGTAGTTGACAAGAATGAAAGTACTCTTTTCTGTGAAGTTCAGAATGATGCAACTCTGGGAAGCCGCAAGAGTGTGAATGTTCCTGGTGTTCGTATTAATTTGCCTTCTCTTACTGAAAAAGACCGTAACAATATTCTTTATGCTATAGAAAAGGATATCGATTTTATTGCTCACTCTTTTGTTCGCAACCGTCAGGATGTACTTGATATTCGTGAAATACTTGACGCTCACAATAGTGATATAAAGATTATCGCAAAAATCGAAAATCAGGAAGGTGTTGACAATATTGATGAGATTCTTGAAGTGGCTGATGGCGTTATGGTTGCACGTGGTGACCTTGGTATCGAAGTTGCTCAGGAACGTATTCCTGGTATACAGCGCCAGTTGATTAAGAAATGTATTCTTGCACGCAAACCGGTTATTGTTGCAACTCAGATGCTTCATACCATGATTAATAACCCTCGTCCTACTCGTGCAGAGGTTACAGATATTGCTAATGCAATCTATTATCGTACTGATGCTTTGATGCTTAGTGGTGAAACAGCATATGGTAAATATCCTGTAGAAGCTGTCAAGACTATGACTAAGATTGCAGCTCAGGCTGAAAAAGATAAGTTGTCTGAAAATGATATTCCAATCCGTCTTACTCCAGAAAATGCTGATGTAACAGGTTTCCTTGCAAAATCGGCTGTTCGTGCTACTAATTTAATGCCTATCCGCGCTATTATTACAGATAGCTTCAGTGGTCTGACTGCACGCAGTCTTGCTGCTTACCGTGGCAAATATCCTGTATTGGCTGTTTGCTATAAGGAAAAGACAATGCGTCATCTGGCACTTTCTTATGGTGTTGAAGCTATTTATATGCCTGAAAAGGCTAACGGACAGGAGTATTATTTCACTGCTCTTCGTAAGCTTATCAATGACGGAGTTCTTTCAGGTAAGGATATGGTGGCTTATTTGAGCGGTGGTAAAGCCGGTACTAAGACTTCATTCCTCGAAATCAATCAGGTGGATGATGTTCTTAATAATGCTGATGAGTACGTATTACCTAACCGTAACCGTTATCTGTAATATTGGCTGACCTGTTTATTTCAATGAGATAACAGGGATATAAATACTTATAAATAGTAGATACTATTCAGGTTTATATATTTATATAATTAGGAAATCAGTTGTTGCATGTTGTTTGGCATGCAACAACTGAATTTTAATTTAATATATGTATGTAAAAACTGAGTGTTATGTCTAATATGAATATATAAAGATTACTTACCGTTTTAAGCATTCTGTATATAAACATTCATAAAAGTATAAAAGGTCTTAGAATATATAATAATATGAAAGAAACGGACGCTTTAGACGATTACATACTTCGGCATATTGATGAAGAGGGGGATTATCTGAAAGCTTTGTATAGAGCAACACATGTCAAATTGTTGCGCCCGCGTATGGCTTCAGGACATCTGCAAGGACGTATGCTGAAGATGTTTGTACAGATGGTTCGTCCGAAACAGGTACTTGAGATAGGTACTTATAGTGGATATTCTGCTCTCTGTCTGGCCGAAGGCCTTGAGGAAGGAGCTATGCTGCATACCTTTGAGATAAATGATGAGCAGGAGGATTTTACACGGCCATGGCTTGAAAACTCTCCTTATGCCGATAAGATAAAGTTCTATATTGGTGATGCAATGCAGATTGTACCGACAATGGATATTGTATTTGATTTGGCATTTATGGATGGCAACAAGCGTTATTATGTGGAATATTATGAAATGATACTCAAACAACTTCGTCCGGGTGGATATATTTTGGCCGATAATACATTGTGGGACGGACATGTACTGGAGGAAAATCCACATCATACTGATTTGCAAACCATCGGAATAAAAAAATTTAATGATTTGGTAGCGGCTGATGAACGTGTAGAGAAAGTAATACTTCCTATGCGCGACGGCCTTACTATTATAAGGAAAAAGTAAATAAAATAATATGGAAACAACCAGACAAAATAAGATTGCCAGACTCATTCAGAAAGAATTGAGTGATATTTTCCTGAAACAGACAAAATCGATGCCGGGAGTTCTGGTTTCGGTTAGTATTGTACGTATCAGTCCTGATATGAGCTATGTGCGTGCATACTTAAGTGTCTTCCCTTCAGAAAGAAGTGAGGAAATTGTAAAGAATATTAATGACAATGCCAAGGCTATCAGATTTGAACTAGGTAACCGTGTGCGTCATCAGTTGCGTATCATTCCAGAGCTTAAGTTCTTTGTTGACGACTCTTTGGATTATGCCGAAAAAATTGATAATCTGCTTAAAATGTAATTTAACAGATAAATTTATTTAATCGTGAATTTCCCTTTTTTTATTGCTAAAAGGTATTTGTTTTCGAAGAAATCGCATAATGCCATTAATGTGATTTCGGGTATTTCTGTGTGCGGAGTTGCATTGGCTACTATGGCCATGGTCTGCACACTCTCTGTATTTAATGGCTTCCAGGATATGGTGGCCACGTTTTTTACGGCTTTTGACCCACAACTTAAAATTGTTGCTTCCACAGGTAAAGTTTTCAACGGGCAGGACGAGAGGATTATTAAGATAAAGAATCTTCCGGATATTGAAGTTGTTTCCGAGTCTCTTGAGGATAATGCTATGGTGCAGTATAAGGAGCGTCAGGCTATGACTGTGGTAAAAGGTGTAGAGGACAATTTCTCTCAACTAACTCCTATAGACAGTATTCTTTTTGGCAGAGGTGATTTGGTGTTGCATGATGAAGTTGTGGACTATGCAATTTCTGGTATACAACTTCTCTCAACTCTTGGTACTGGAGTGAAATTTCTGGATCCACTCGAGATTTATGCTCCAAAGCGTGGTGCAAAAATCAATATGGCAAATCCGTCTGCAAGTTTTATAAGTGGAGATCTCTTTTCTTCTGGACTTACATTTTCAGTTAATCAGGAAAAATATGATGCTACTTATATCATAACTTCCATAGATTTTGCACGGAAGATGTTCCAATATACTACTGAAGTCTCGGCTGTAAATCTTAAATTGAAACCGGATGCTGACGAAAGTAAGGTGAAATCTGAAATACTCAAGATTCTTGGAGATGATTTTAAGGTATTAAACCGATATGAACAGCAGGCAGATACCTTCCGGATTATGGAGATAGAAAAGCTGATATCATATCTTTTTCTGACATTTATCCTGATGATAGCCTGTTTTAATGTCATTGGCTCGCTTTCTATGTTGATTATTGATAAGAAGAACGATGTGGTGACTTTACGTAATCTTGGAGCAAATGATAATCAGATAGTCAGAATCTTTCTTTTTGAAGGAAGAATGATTTCATTTATTGGAGCTATAGCGGGAGTAATAATAGGACTTGCTTTGTGTTTTGCACAACAGGAGTTCGGACTGATTTCTCTTGGCGATTCCGGTAGCTTTATTGTTGATTCATATCCTGTAAGTGTACATATATGGGATGTGATTCTGGTTTTTGCAACAGTTTTAATAGTAGGATTCCTTTCTGTATGGTATCCTGTAAGGTATCTTAGCAAGAGGTTGCTGTAGTCTGTTATTGTGCTTCTTATGATTTATTAATATGTGTATTCAGTATAGTGTGTGTCTTAGTCAGTTGTAATGGCGTCTATTCACTGACAGTGACATACACAGATACTGAATTTTTTTATCCTATTATTTCTGTTATTCAAGAGTAATACTTTTTACATCAACTTCCTCGTGAAGGAATATAGATGCCGATTCCTTGAACTTTTCAACCGACTCTGTAGTAAGAAAATCACATTTACCTTTTTTTGTGCATCTCTGTTCTATTTCTTTATGCCTGCGGAGATAATCTTTCAAGCTTTGTGCTACATATTCTCCCTGTGTGATTATACTGATATTTTCAGGAGTAAATTCTCTTATCTTATTATATAGAAGAGGATAGTGTGTACAACCCAAAACTATGGTATCAATTTTATTGTCTTTCTCTAAAAGTTCGTTAATATACTTCCTAACAAAATAATCGGCACCTGATGAGTTATATTCGTTGTTTTCCACCAAAGGAACCCACATAGGGCAAGCCTGACCACTAACGCTTATGTCTGGAAAAAGTTTCATTATTTCCAAAGGATAAGACTCTGAACGAATAGTTCCTGAAGTAGCTAAAATTCCCACATGACGAGTTTTAGTTATATTCCCTATACATTCGGCTGTTGGACGAATAACTCCGAGTACTCGCCTTGTATCGTCCAAATATGGAAGGTCATTTTGCTGTATGCTTCTTAGTGCTTTTGCTGAAGCTGTGTTACATGCAAGAATTACAAGCGGACAACCTAATTCGAACAGACGTCTTACAGCCTGAAGTGTAAAATCATATACTACTTCGAAAGATCTTGTACCATATGGAGTACGTGCATTATCTCCCAGATAAAGGTAATCATACTGAGGTAGAAGTTCCCTGATGCCTTTCAGTATTGTCAGACCACCATACCCTGAATCGAATACTCCGATAGGTCCGTTTATTAGGTTTCGTAAATATGGCATGTTCTGTTGTTCTCCTTTCTATGATTTAATTTGTTTTATATCTCAATAAAAAAAAGAAAGTGAGGAATCTGTACACATCATACAGACGTGTTGGCCGATTCCTCACTTTCGGGAGCTTATTTATTAATATTTAAATTATACCTAATAAATTCCAGTACGTTTAATACTATACATTTAACTTATTATTTGTAAGTAATAAACAGCACTTGTCCGACTCTTTATATTATTGTGCCGGAGCTGTAGCAGCAGGCTGTGCTGGAACGTATGGAGTAGCCGACAAGCTTATTCCGAGGTTAGTCTTGATATCGTTTGTGATATCTTTAGCCTGAGTTTCGTCTACATAAGGAATATCTGTACGGTTCAAGTCGAATACAAAAATATATCCACCTGCTTTAGCAACTGCCTGAACAGCTTTTTCCATTTTTTCGTAGATAGGATTCATCATATCAGCATATGCTTTCTGTAGCTGCTGCTGAGCATCCTGCTGGAACTGCATACCCTTTTCTGAAAGTTCCTGAAGTTCTTTCTGACGACGGTCAAGAATATTCTGTGGAAGAGTCTTCTGTTCTTCCTGGAAAGCAGCAAGCTTTTTATTGAATTCTTCAGAAGCACGCTTGATTTCGTCATCATATTGTTTTTTAACAGTTTCTATGTCTGTTTGAGCCTTAGCAAATTCAGGCATAACCAAGATAATAGACTCTGATTTGAAGTAACCAAACTTCTGTGCGAAGATGCTCATTGGTGCAATAAGCATAAGCAATAAAAATAATTTTTTCAACATAATCTTTGTTTCTATTTTATTTATTAATTATCAAATTCTGTGATGTGTTTCTCTTTCGGATGCAAATGTATGAAATTATTTTGAATATCCTAATTTCAAAAGTACTTCATTGCTGATATCGATACGCGGAGAGGCAAAAATCATACTTTGAGCAGATGCTCTGTCAATTACTGCATCATATCCTTTTTGTGTTGCTATTTCTTTTACAGCATTATAGATGGCATCCTGTATAGGTGAAATAAGTTCCTGTCTTTTCTTCATGGCTTCACCCTGTGGACCGAAATAACTTTGTCTCAGTTCGGCTGCTTCCTTTTCTTTGGCAATAATCTCTTCTTCTTTTGCAGTTCTTTGCTCTGCTGTTATATTTGCCGCCGATTTCTGATATTCCTCATATAGTTTTTTTGCTTCACCGGCTTTGGCTTCAATATCTGCTTGCCATTGTTTGGATAGAGATTCAATCTGTTTGTTGGCTTGTTCGTAAGAAGGTATTTGCTGCAATATGAACTCCATGTCTATTAGAGCAAACTTTTGTGCATGTGCTGCAAATGCTGTTGTAATGATAAACAGCATAGATAAAAACATCTTCTTCATAATTTTGCGATTTAAATGGTTTTAATTTAATAATGTTCCGCTATCAGCGGATCAGGAATTAGAATTCCTGACCGATGATAAAGTGGAACTGGCTTCCGCTGTACTGCATAGAGCCATTTATCTTGTCGAATCCGTATGCCCAGTCAATACCCATCATACCAATCATTGGCAAGAAGATACGTACACCGACACCGGCCGAACGTTTTAAGCTGAATGGGTTAAAGTCGGCCACATCTGTCCATGCATTACCTGCTTCAACAAATCCCAGAGCATAGATACTTGTTGAGTTTTCAAGCATAAGCGGATATCTCAACTCAGCTCCGAGTCGGATATATGCATAACCCTCGCTACCATATGGAGTAAGAGAACCGTTTTCATAACCGCGCAGTGCAATGGTTTCAGATGCATAGTTATAACTGTAACCTGTCATACCGTCACCACCCACATAGAATGTTTCGAACGGAGAACGCTTATACTTATTGTAGTGTCCCAAGATACCAAACTCTGTACGTGTCATGATAACCGGACATTTCTGTATAGGAAGCAAGGCTGTATATGTTTTTGCTTTGAATTTCCATTTGTGGTATTCAATCCATTTGAACATGCTTGCTGCTTCGTCATAATTGTCTTTTCCGTATGTTGAGTAGTCTTTGTTGCTGAACAAAGAGTACGGAGGAGTGAAGTTTACAGAAGCTGTAAATTCAGAACCTCTACGCGGGAAGATTGGGTTGTCCGATGAATTTCGTGACAATGTAAGTCCGAAACTCAAGTTATTACTATTTCCTGTATTCAGGTACTGTCCGTTATTCAGTTTGATATACAGATAACTCCAGTCTTTAAGCATAAATCTCTGATATGACAACTCTGCTGAAAGTGTGAAATAGTCATCCGGCCATCTCAGACGTTTACCCCAACCTATGGAAGCACCAAACATCTTAATAGATTTGTCAGGGTCGTAGTACGACTCATAGTTGTTGTAATAGTTGCCATAGTAGTTGCCGTAATAACTTCCGTATCCGCTAAGCATATTATAATAGTTGTTCATATAAGCCGAATTATAATATTGGCTGCTGACATCAGTCTGTACGGAATAGAATGCCGAAACAGAGAACGATGTAGGACGCTTACCTCCGAACCATGGATCGAAGAAAGATACACTGTACGACTGGTAATACTGTCCGTTTGTCTGTCCGCTGATAGTAAGAGTCTGTCCGTCTCCCTGAGGAAGAATACCACGATAGTTGTCATTCTTTCTGAACAGATTGGCAAACGAGAAGTTTGTGAATTTCAAACTCAGTTTACCTATCACACCTGTCTGTCCCCAACCAGCAGAAAACTCAACCTGGTCGTTTGCCTTAGATTCCAGTCCCCAGTTGATATCTACTGTACCATCCTTGACATTAGGCTGTACGTCTGGCCGGATATTTTCAGGGTTAAAGTGACCCATCTGTGCTATTTCACGATAAGAACGTTCCAAAGCTTCCTTACTGAATAAGTCTCCAGGTCTTGTTCTAAGTTCACGTCTTACAATGTTTTCATAAAGTCTGTCGTTACCATTGATACGTACATGGCTGATTGTTGCTTGTGGACCTTCAGTAATACGCATTTCAAGGTCAATAGAGTCACCGTCAATGTTTACTTCTACAGGGTCAAGATTATAGAACACATAACCTCTGTTGTAATAGTTGTTACCGATGGCATCCTCATCACCGCTTATACGATCATTCAGCAATTTCTGGTTGTAAACATCACCCTTTTTCATGCGTAGCTGCTCGCTAAGCAAGTCAGAAGGATAAACGGTATTACCAACCCAGGTAATATTTCTCAGATAATACTTGTCACCTTCATATATTTTCATGTAAACGTCAACAGTCTTGTCGTCGTATTCCGAAATACTGTCGACTTCAATCAAAGCATCACGGTATCCCAATTCGTTATACTTATCTATGATAAGCTTCTTGTCGGCTTCAAAATTATCGGCAATAAACTTTTTGGTTCTGAAGAGGTTAATGAGTTTACCTTTCTCATTAGTTTTCTTCATTACCCTTTTAAGTTTCTTATCGCTCAGTACCGAGTTGCCGTCGATGGTAATCTGGTGGACTTTAACCTTCTCTTTCTTGTCGATATTAACATCCACATATACCTGTTCTGCATTTGCAGTATCTTCACGTTCTACTATATGAACTTCAGCATTCTTGAAACCCTTATCATCGAAATGCTTCTTGATTATGATTTTGGCACGGTCTATAAGGTTAGGCGTAATCTGGCTACCCTTTACAAGTCCCAGTTTAGCCTGCAAATCCTCTCTTTCACTTTTCTTTACTCCATGAAACAAAATGTCGGTGATACGAGGTCTTTGCTTAAGTTCGATAAGCAAATAAATCTTGTTGTCTACGATTTTATCTGCCGATATTTTTACGTCCGAGAATAATCCATGTCTCCAATACTTCTTTACAGCCCCAGTGATATCATCACCTGGGACAGTAATAGTCTGTCCGACAGCCAGTCCGGAAATACCTATAAGCACATAGTCCTCATAGTTCTTTACTCCGGTAACTTTAATGTCGGCTATTTCATATTTCTTTGGAGAACCATTATACAGGATAACTGGTTTCTCGTTTTCGGTTGTATTCTCTTGGGCATATCCGTATCCAGGGAGTACAGACATACCTGCAGTCATCATAAACAGTAGTAAAGGACAGTATCTCATTTCTAAGTATTATAATTGTTCACTTGTTTTGCCAAATCGGCGTTCTCTTCTTTGATAGTCACAGATTGCTTTACACAACTCCTCTTCCTTGAAATCGGGCCAGTATGTATCGCAGAAATATAATTCAGAGTAAGCACATTGCCATAGCAGATAATTACTTAGTCTTATTTCTCCACCGGTACGTATC
The DNA here is from genome assembly GCA_034094155.1 of Phocaeicola sp. Lineage (GTDB taxonomy): Bacteria > Bacteroidota > Bacteroidia > Bacteroidales > Bacteroidaceae > Phocaeicola. The sequence continues at coordinate 8,588 of JAXEBI010000138.1, read as the reverse complement.
AGAAGATCCGGATCTGGCATGAAGTTAGTAGCTAAATGTTTATCGATAGTATTATCGCATATATCATCAATATTCAGTTTGCCATTCTTTACATCAGCTGCTATACTTTTTACAGCTTCTGTAATTTCCCATTTCGAAGAATAGCTAAGAGCAAGAACTAAGCACATACCTGTATTATGTGAGGTACGTTCTATACATTTGTTCAGTCTGTCGAGAACATTTTCCGGAAGTCTTGAAGTATCACCAATAATTCTAAAGCTGATATTATTCTTCATGAATGTTTCTTCCTCTATAGAATCCATAAGCAGACTCATAAGTGCAGCCACCTCATCTACAGGCCTGTTCCAGTTTTCTGTAGAAAAAGTGTATAAGGTAAGAAATTTCACACCCAATCGTGCCGCTTCTTCAGCTATTACATGTACGGTTTCAGCTCCGGCCTGATGTCCAAAGGTACGTATATGACCTTTTTCCTTAGCCCATCTTCCGTTGCCATCCATTATAATAGCTATATGTTCCGGAATCCGGTTCTTGTCTATTAACTCTTTATATTGCATAGTTATTTGTTTTCGTAATGTTTTTACCATTTTTGGGCAAATCCCAGACGATTTATTCGTCCCCTTGTGATATTACCGTTTTTCCAGATAATCCAAATAAAGTTATTGCTGTCTACTACTGTAGAATAGCTTCCTTCTTCACCTTTAGTGTAATATGATTTAAAAGGAAGAATATCAGGATGACGGTCAGGGTCATATTTAGGGAAAATCATACAACTTGTAACCTCTCTCCATGTAAGGCCGTTGTCTAATGATTCATAGAAACTTTCGAATGGCTCAATTTTGGCAGATTCCATTCCTCCGCCAAAAGCATACAACTTACCGTCATAACTAATCATGCTTACATTTTCGAGGTTAGGGCATGTAGCAGGATTATTCTGAGAGTATCTGTTCCATTTAGTGTCGTTAGTAATATAGTTGTATATATAGGCAGTTGTGTCGGTAGAATTTTTACCTATATTATTACTCATAACAATTGTTCTGTACAACGAAGAGTTATGATTAGCCTGATAAGAAATAGAGCTAAGTCGGTCGGATTCAATAGTATAATCATTTATAAAGCCTAAACCTTCTGCATCTCCCTTGATATTTCCATTGGCATCAACAGAAATAACTTTCTTGTTATCGTTATAAGCAAAGATTACTTCTTCCGATATAGTAGTCTTTCCTACGGCAATCAGATTCTTTATATTGTCAAGCTCGCCTACTCTTGTATAAATAGGGTCGGCATTTTCGTTTATTTTGTAGATACCACCATTGGCAGCAAAATATATGGTTCCATTCCAGTTGAGAGCAGAGTAAGTATTTGTTCCGGCAGGCAATTCACCCAGTGTCTTCCATGAAGCAGCTCTACCTTGTTCTATATTTATATGTTCAACAAACACTTTTGAACCATTTTTACCGAAAACATACATTTCATTTTCTTTAACGACAGCTTTCTGGTGTGTAAGAGTATTTGCGTTGAATTCCTTATTCGGGAAGTGCGCCCATTCCAAAGTATCAGGAATTTGCTTATGTACATTGATTTTTACGATATAAGGTTTACCTATGGCACCGCTATAAGCCATAACCTTAAATTCCACAGGTTTAGAAAAGTCTATGGAGTCTGTAGAAGTCCAAAGAGTATCTTTACCGTTTTTATTATACATAATATAGTCTGTATCACCTTTAACTCTTGTTAAAACTCTGGTAATATCAACACCTTTAGGCAAAGAGTCCTTGTTCTCTATAGTCCTTTTTATCTGATCAATAGTAAAAGGATAATTGGCATAACTTATAGTGTCGGTATATACACTGTCCTTACCAAGAGAATCCAGTCCGATGAACTCTTGATGTAATGTACCTATCGAGAATGAAGTTATGCTCGATTCTGAAGAATATGTAACTTCGGTATACTCGCTGTCGAGACACGAAGACAAAAAAGAGGAAGCTGCCAAAATACTTGCAGCCAAAAATGGTAAAATTCTTATTTTCATTTGCAAATGAGTACTTTTGTTACAAGTTGCAAAAGTAGAAAGTTTTTTCTCTATAGAGAACATTTCCACTAAGTTTTATATAAAATTATGGATAAACTCGGTTTTTTTATCGTCAAACGGCAATATTTTAAACGCTATTTACAATAATGACTGACAAAAACATTATCTCTTATGATGGTTTCCTGAATGAATCCTTTCTTGATATCAGGCGATTTTACACCGTCACACAAGATTTTTCCCGAATGTTCAATAAATATTTCATCCCAAAGATTCTCATCGATGAATGACTGCAGTAAAGTACTTCCACCTTCTACCATTAATGTTTGAATCTTTCTTTCAAACAGATGGTCTAATATTTGTCTGATTACATTTTTAGTGAAGTCAATTGTACAATATTCAAGATTTTCTTCAGACGGCTTTACTTTTCCGGTAAATATAATTGTTGGAATAGACTTGTCGAACAAATTCAGATTGCCGGGCAACGACAGATTCCTGTCAATGACCAGTCGGAGTGGATTTTTACCATACCAGTACCTTGTGCTAAGAGAAGGATTGTCGAGCAGTGCTGTTTTCCTTCCCACTAATATAGCCTTATTCTCCGCGCGTTGTTTGTGTACATACATAGATGTTATTGGAGTAGACAGAATTTCCGGTTTCCCTTCCTCTCTCGTCTTGTCAATGAAACCATCGGCCGATTCAGCCCATTTTAATGTAATGTAAGGCCTTTTCTCTGTGTTGAAAGTAACAAACCGTTTTATAAGTCTTTTACATTCCTCTTCCAGTACGCCAACGGTAACGTCTATTCCGGCATCTCTCAATTTCTTAATACCTCTGCCCGATACAAGAGAAAAAGGATCTACACATCCTACCACTACTCTTGGAATACCTTTGCTGATAATTAAATCGGCGCATGGAGGAGTCTTCCCGTAGTGCGAACAAGGTTCAAGACTTACGTATATTGTAGAGTTCTTGAGCATACTTTCGTCCTTAACAGAACGTATGGCATTTACTTCGGCATGTCCTTCACCGCATTTGGCGTGATAACCTTCGCCTATGATACGTCCGTTGCAAACAATTACAGCTCCAACCATAGGATTTGGTGCCGCATTGCACAAACCATTATATGCAAGTTCTATGCATCTTCTGATATATTTCTCGTCTGTAGTCATATTATTAGGCTTTTTTCTTATTTTTGCACTTATATTTTATACATTTTATTATGCATCCCATTTATACATATATAAAACAAGAATTATCCGTATTCTATTCGGAAACAGAGGCTTCTGCCATGGCAAAATGTATTCTGACAGATATTTTCGGTCTGTCGGCAATCGATTTATATGTGGGCAAAGATATGAATTTTTCATCAGAAATGATGGAAAGACTTGGCGATATTCTTTTTCGTCTCAAATCGTACGAGCCATTGCAGTATATTATTGGGGAAACATCTTTCTGTGGTCTTACATTCGAAGTTTCGCAGGATGTACTGATTCCACGTCCTGAAACAACCGAACTCATAGACTGGATTGCGACTGATGATAAACGTTCCGGTATACGTATACTGGATATCGGAACAGGAAGCGGTTGTATACCTGTGTCCTTGTCGGTCAGAATGAATTCTCCCCAAGTATATGCATGGGATATCTCAGAAAAAGCATTGGCTGTGGCTAAGCGTAATGCAGAAAGGAATAATGTAAATGTAGATTTCCGTTGTGTCGATGTATTGGGTGATAATATACCTCTCGTTAAGGTAGACGTGATTGTCAGCAATCCTCCCTATATAACTTGCAGCGAGAAAAAGGATATGGAAAAGAATGTCCTTGACTGGGAACCGCAATTGGCTCTGTTTGTACCTGATAATGATCCCCTTTTGTTTTATCGCCGCATAGCGCAACTTGGTCTTGATCTGCTTGATAAACCAGGCAAAATCTATTTTGAGATAAATCAGGCTTACGGGAAAGAAACTGTTGATATGCTGACATCATTGGGTTATACTAATATAGAATTGCGAAAGGATATGTCGTCGAACGACAGAATGATAAAAGCAGAACTCTGAATTATACCTAAAATATATATGTCCCATGTCGCTCTCAGATAAAATTCAAACAGATTCAATTTTTTGACATAACCGGATATATAAGACTGTAAAAATCCCGACAAATATCATATTCTGAATTTAATTCAAACCATATATCTTTTTATGAACGTAAAAAAACTAAAAACAGACTATACTGATAAATATTCAGATAAGCAGCTTCAAAGTAAGGCCGAAATGTATTGCTCATCGGCAGAACGCTGTCCTTCTGATGTAGAAGCCAAACTTATAGGATGGGGCGGAACACCTGAAACAGTAGCTTCTGTCATGTCTCATCTTTTTAAGGAAAAATATCTTGATACTATTCGTTTTAGCGGTGCTTTTGTACGTGACAAATATAGATTCAACCAATGGGGTAGAATGAAAATAGCCCAGGCTTTACGAATGAAAGGTCTTACAGCAGAGGAAATAGAAGCAGGGCTTGAATGCATTGATGAGGAAGAGTATAACAAAATACTTTATTCTTTATTGAAACAGAAGATAAAAACCGTAAAAGGAACCACAGACTATGAAAGAAATACTAAAATAATACGCTTTGCGGCCGGACGTGGATTTACTATGCCCGAAATAATGAAGCAAATAAAACAGCTCGGCAATACCGATATTGATGAAACCGATGTTTTTGAATTTTAGAAGCCTTTCTGTTGTACCGCTATACCATAATTAATATAACTATACCAAAATATAACTATATCAATTCATCATATATCAGTATATCATACACCTGTATACCATATACCAGTAAACCTTAAATCAACATGAAGAATATATTACATGATTTGCGTGACTTCTTCTTTCCGCGTATGTGCATCTGCTGTGGGAAAATCCTGTCGGCAGGCGAAGAAGGTTTGTGCATAGACTGTTTGTGCGGACTGCCTCATACCAGACTGTATAATACCCCGGGAAATGAGATGGAGAAATGCTTTTGGGGATGTTTCCCTATAGAAAGGGCCTCTTCGCTGTATTACTATTCAAAAGGAAGCAAAGTAGCAGATATCCTTCACGGAATGAAATATTTTGGTAGGAAGAAATTGTGCCGACAAATGGGAAGATACATCGCTTCGGAATTGAAACCATTCGGTTTCTTCGATGGGATTGATTTTATAATACCGGTTCCTCTTCATAAAAAGAGATACAGACAAAGAGGTTATAATCAAAGTCGTCTTCTGGCCGATGGCATATCTGAAAAAACATCTATACCGGTAATTGAAAATGTACTTTACAGAAGTCATAATAATACGACTCAGACCCATAAATCGGCCTACGAAAGATGGCATAACACATTAGGGCTTTTTGTAGCCGGACCATTGTCGGACAGGCTGAAGGGCAAGCATATACTGCTGGTTGATGATGTGCTTACTACAGGAGCCACACTCACTTCGTGCATTGACTCTTTGAAAGAGATTACAGATATTAAAATAAGTGTTGTAACCTTAGCCTGGGCAAAATGATGATTTACGTCAGTTTTTAGCAAAATTAATACATTTAAATTTTTAAATCCCGATGTATTTCTATAATTTTGCACAAACGTTTATCAGATATTAGTAAAATTATGAAAGCTTTGGAAAGATTATTCGCAGAAAAATTGCTGAAAGTTAAAGCTATTAAAATTCAGCCGGCTAACCCTTTTACTTGGGCTTCAGGCTGGAAATCTCCTATTTATTGTGACAATCGTAAGACTCTTTCTTACCCTGCATTGCGTAATTTCGTAAAGTTGGAACTTTGTCGCGTTATTCTTGAAAAATTCGGTCAGGTAGATGCTATTGCCGGTGTTGCTACAGGAGCTATCGCTCAGGGAGCATTGGTGGCAGAAGAATTGAACCTGCCTTTCGTATATGTTCGTTCAAGCCCAAAAGATCATGGGTTGGAAAATCTTATTGAAGGTGAGTTGCGTCCAGGAATGAAAGTTGTAGTAGTAGAAGACTTGATTTCTACAGGCGGAAGCAGCTTGAAAGCTGTTGAAGCAATTCGTCGTGACGGATGTGAAGTAATTGGTATGGTTGCTTCATTTACATACGGATTTGATGTATCTGCAAAAGCTTTCATGAATGCAAATGTAGAACTTGTTACTCTTACAAACTATAATGCGGTTCTTGATGCAGCTTTGAAGACAGATTATATCAATGAAGAAGACATTCCTGTATTGCAGGCTTGGAGAGAAGACCCTGCTAACTGGACAGGAAAATAATTAATACACCTATATTATATTGCAGACACGGATTCTACTGGTCTCACGGTTCATATACATGCGAATCGTGTCATTCGGTAAAATCCGTGTCTTCTTTTTGTAGAATCCTTTTTATACATAATAGTATTTTATGGCAACATTGCAGTACGAAAGTTCTATTAAATATGTTCCTTATAGCCAGGAACGAGTGTACAACAAATTGTCTGATCTGAACAATCTGGAGTCAGTACGAGACCGTCTTGATTCAATGAAAGACAAGCTCGAGGGTAAGCTTGAAGACATGACATTCGACCGCGACTCAATGACTGTAAAGGTGCAAGGTATAAACCTTACTCTTCGTATAGTGGAGCGCGAACCTATGAAATGTGTGAAGTTTGAGGGAGACAAATCTCCTATACCACTTAACCTCTGGATTCAGATGCTTCCTGTAACCGATGAACAGTCGAAAATAAAGGTTACAATCCGTGCAGAAGTAAATATGTTTATGAAAGCTATGATCTCAAAGCCTCTTAATGAAGGTGTGGAGAAACTGGCTGAGATGCTTTCTGTCATCCCTTATTGATAAATATGCAGGGAACTTCTGTCTTTATAAACTCTGTACCTGACTGATTTGTGAATGTGAAATAATTGTTTGAATTTAAAACTAAAAAGAATATGGCTCAGAAACTTTGGGAGAAAAATGTGCGGGTAAATGCCGAGATAGATCGGTTTACTGTTGGCCGCGACCGTGAAATGGATCTATATCTTGCCAAACATGACGTGTTGGGCTCTATAGCCCATATTACAATGCTTGAAAGTATAGGATTGCTTACTTCAGACGAATTGAGTGTTTTACTTGAAGAGTTGAAGAAGATATATGCTTCGGCCGAAAAAGGCGATTTTGTTATAGAGGATGGAATAGAAGATGTACATTCTCAGGTTGAATTAATGCTTACCCGTACTCTTGGCGATGTAGGTAAGAAGATTCATAGCGGACGTTCAAGAAACGACCAGGTACTTGTTGACCTGAAACTTTTTACTCGTGCACAGCTTAAAGAGGTTGCCGAATCTGTAGAAGATTTATTTAAGGTACTTATATCTCAGAGTAATAAGTATAAGGATGTACTTATGCCAGGTTATACACACCTTCAGATAGCTATGCCATCATCTTTCGGATTATGGTTTGGCGCATATGCAGAGAGCCTTGTTGATGATATGATGTTTCTTCAGGCAGCATACAAGATGTGCAACCGCAATCCTCTTGGTTCAGCAGCCGGATATGGTTCATCCTTCCCTTTGAACCGTGAAATGACTACCCGTCTGCTTGGTTTCGATTCAATGAATTATAATGTGGTGTATGCCCAAATGGGACGTGGCAAGATGGAAAGAAATGTAGCTTTTGCCCTTGCTTCAATTGCAGGAACATTGTCGAAACTTGCTTTCGATGCATGTATGTTCAGCAGTCAGAATTTCGGTTTTGTTAAACTCCCCGATGAATGTACCACCGGCTCAAGTATTATGCCTCATAAGAAGAATCCGGATGTTTTTGAGCTTACAAGAGCTAAATGCAATAAGATTCAATCTCTGCCTCAGCAGATAATGATGATTATGAACAATCTTCCATCCGGCTATTTCCGCGATTTGCAGATAATTAAAGAAGTCTTCCTGCCAGCTTTCGAGGAACTGAAAGATTGCCTGCATATGGCTACTTATATAATGGACAAAATCTATGTAAACGAGCATATTCTGGATGACGACAAATATCTTTATATTTTCAGTGTAGAGGAAGTAAACCGTCTTGCTACAGAGGGTATGCCTTTCCGTGATGCTTACAAGAAGGTGGGATTAGATATAGAGGCCGGTAAGTTTACTCATAACAAGCAGGTACATCATACTCATGAGGGCAGTATCGGAAATTTGTGCAATGATAAGATAGAGGAACTGATGAACAAGGTTATTTCTGGATTTGAATTTTCTGTGGTAGAAAATGCAGAAAAATCTCTTCTTGGACGATAAATGTTCATATAATCATTAAAAACGGAAATAAAATAACACTTTTCTTAAAGAAAACGGGTGAAAAGTTTGGTAGTTACGCAAAAACTCCATACATTTGCACCCGTAATCGCGGAAATAGCTCAGTTGGTAGAGCATAACCTTGCCAAGGTTAGGGTCGCGAGTTCGAGTCTCGTTTTCCGCTCTTTCTTTGAAAGGCTGCTCGAATGGTGGAATCGGTAGACACGAGGGACTTAAAATCCCTTGGCTATTGCAGCTGTGCGGGTTCAAGTCCCGCTTCGAGT
>JAXEBI010000137.1:0-3998 GCA_034094155.1 Phocaeicola sp. | reverse complement strand
TCTGATTACTTGGCATCTGAGTTTTTTCTTACAGGAATATTATATGTCTTCTCTGCAAGGTCTATCATACAGTCGTATGCATCGCGTGCCATGTTTGAACGTTTCAGTTCTGCTTCCAGGGACTTTATCTTCTTTTCCAGTTCATATATCTGGTCATGAAGTTCCTGTTCTGTCTGACTTAATTTCTTACTCATAAAAGGATCTGGTTTATCTTCAAGCCCAAAGATACGAAGCCAACGTTGAATTGTTGTGCGTTTAAGACCTTTTTCTCGTTCAAATTGCCTTTTGGTGAACGAAGAGGACAAATATTCCTCCAAATAAGATAAACATTCTTCTTTTGAATACTTTTTATATTCACGCATGTTACTAAATAATTTGTGTCAACTTATTTAGTACACTACACCATGTAAAGAATGACATTAATAGATGAAAGTGTACAAATGTCATTAAATCGGACAATTGTATGTGCAAATTCTTGAGTACGAAGATAAAATCACGTAATTAGGGATATATGAATTCAAAAATGGTACGAACATACAACTTGATTAGTTAATGTATAAATACCAATAAAAAAGGTCTGTGAAGAAAATAAATTCTGGCAAAATATAAGTAGCGAGGTAAAACATGATTTTAATATATGTTTACTTTTGTTTGTTTTTGCTCATTTTTTTTCTTTTTGTATCTTCGCATCTGTAAATCTGTTAAAGTGATTTATAAATAAAAGTTGAAGTGACTTATAGATAGAAGTGATTTATAAATAAAGACTAAAGATAAGTTCTTAAAAAACAGTTCCCAAAACAGCTAAAAGAGTACCCCGAAGAATAACCCAATAACCGGAGAATAACTGAAATAATCAAATATAATAACAAATAAAAAAACAACAAGTCATGAGAAAAAAACTTATTAATTTATCGGCATCGGTGCTTGGAGTTGCCGCTATGGCTTCAACTTTTTCGTGCAGCACTCAGCAGCAGGAGTCTCCTATGAAAGCCAAGGTAGAAGAGTATGCACATGTGGAATTGAAATCCGACCTTGTAAACGGACTGAACGAAAAGGAAAAAGAACTTGTGAAAATATTTTTCCAGGTAGGTGAAATCACCGACAATCTTTTCTGGAAACAGACTTTCGGCGACAAGAGTGTGCTCGATACCATTACAGACAGTTATGCCAAGGAGTTTGCCATGATTCATTATGGAGCATGGGACCGTCTTGACAATAATAAGCCTTTTCTTCTGGGATATGGAGAAAAACTCGATGTCTGCAACTATTATCCGCACGATATCACATCTGAAGAATTTGATGCTCTTGAGGACGAAAACAAAAACTCATGGTATACTGTTATACGCAGAAATGATGATGGCTCACTTAAGAGTGTATGGTATCATGATGAATATGCCGATGAGATAGGCCGTATCTGTTCTTTGCTTGAAAAGGCTGTGACTCTGGCTGAAGATCCGGGCTTGAAGAACTATCTTGAAAAGCGTATAGAGGCTTTCAAGACTGACGATTATCTTGAGAGTGATCTTGCATGGATGGATATGAAAGACAGTAAGGTGGATTTTGTAACCGGTCCTATAGAAAGCTATGATGACATGTTCCGTGAAACAAAGGCTTCGTATGAGTCTTTTATCCTTCTGAAGGATGAGGCCAGAAGCAAGGATCTTGCCAAATTTGTGTCTATGCTTCCTGCGCTTCAGAAGGAGTTGCCTTGCGAACCAGAATACAAGACATTTGTACCCGGTACATCATCCGACCTTAATGTTTACGATGCTGTGTTCTATGCAGGCGACTGTAATGCCGGAAGCAAGACTATTGCGATAAATCTTCCTAATGACGAAAGAGTGCATGCCATGAAAGGTACACGTCGTCTTCAGCTGAGAAACTCCATGAAGGCTAAGTTCGACAAGATTCTTATGCCGATAGGAGAGCTTGTAGTTACACCGGAACAGCAGAAATATCTCAATTTTGATGCTTTCTTCTGGAATGTGACTTTCCATGAGGTTGCTCACGGACTTGGTGTCAAGCAGACTATAAACACTAATGAGAGTGTGGATGCTGTGATGGGTACAGAAAAGACTTCGTGGGAAGAAGCTAAAGCAGATATTCTTGGTCTGTTTATGGTAACAAAACTTGTTGAGATGGGAGAAATCACTAACATTACTGCCGAAGATGCAATTACTACCTATATTGCCGGTATTCTGCGTTCTGTAAGATTCGGAGCAGCTTCATCTCATGGAAAGGCCAACATGATGTGTTTCAACTATATGGAGAAGGCTGGTGCTTTTACACGCAATGCTCAGGGACAGTATGTAATAGATTTCCAGAAGGCTAAGGATGCCATGAACGGTTGGGCTTCACTTATTCTGAAAACTCAGGGCGACGGTAATGTTGAGTTTGCTACCAAGTACAGGGAAGAAAACGGAGGTATAACTCCAGCACTTCAGGCTGATCTTGACAGAATCAACTCTGCCGGCATTCCACGCGATATTACATTTATCCAGGGAGAAAAGGTTCTTTTCGGTGAAGCTAAATAATATCTTTAATGAAACCTGAAGATTGGTATACCCAAAAACTGTCTGAAACTGAAGCATGCCTGCGGAAAGTAAACTCGATGATACTGTATATCAGTATAATAAGAGTGGTACTTTTTGTGGGCTGCTTGTCTGTGGTTATAGCCTTGTGGGGACATGGTGCGGCAACTGTAATAATAGGGGCGTGCTGCACTCTGATTCCTTTTCTTGTAATGATAAAGGTACATAATCGTTATTTTATGCGAAGGCTGTGGCTCGAAACTAAGGCTGCAATCATAAAAAATGAAATAAAAGGTCTTCATAACGACTTTTCAGGATTCGATGAGGGTAAAGAGTTTGTTGATCCCGGTCATCCTTATACTCTCGACCTTGATATTTTCGGAAGAAAGTCACTTTTTCAGGCCATCAACCGTACCGGCACACATATTGGCAGAAAAATATTGGCCGGATGGATGCAGAGTCATCTAAGGAAAAAGGAGGATATTGAAATAAGGCAGCAGGCTGTTATGGAAATGTCATCCAAAAATGCCTTCAGACTGCGGTTTGCCGTTACCGGTATGATAAACAGAAGTCAGTCGGCCGATGATTCTGATATACGTACGTGGGTGGAAACTGAAAGTGAACTAACTGCAAAAACATGGCCAAAAGTACTTGTACTGGCTGTTCCTGCAATAAATATTATTTTGCTTGTGTGTTCGCTTATTGGGATTGTTCCGTTTTCATGGTTTGGCTTGTCGTTCTCTGCCTTTGTAATATTAAGTTTCGGAGTAATAAAGAAAGCCACTGCATTGCAGGAAGAGTATGGCAATAAGTTGAAAACTCTAAGTACGTACGCACGTCTGATTACACTGATGCAGAACGAAACATGGGAATCTAATGGTACGAGGGATATTATAAGGAAACTCGAAGTGGATGGTAAATCGCCGTCGGATATTATTAGTCTGCTTACCCGTGAACTCGACAGGCTTGATTTGCGCAACAATCAGATTCTGTATGTTGTACTTGAAGGAAGTATGTTCTTTCAGCTCAGACAGATGCTGCGCATAGAAGCATGGAAGGATAAGTATGGTAAATATCTGGGAGGATGGCTTGAATCTGTAGGTGAGATAGACGCACTGTGTTCGTTGGGTACGTTTGCTTATAATCATCCCGATTACCGTTTTGCCGAGATAACTGACACTCCTTTCAGTTTTGTTGCAAAAGATCTGGGACATCCTCTTATGCCGGAACAGCAGTGTGTGCGTAATGATGCATTGATTCCTGCAAGACCGTATTTTCTCATCATTACTGGAGCCAATATGGCTGGTAAAAGTACATATCTGCGTACTATAGGTGTGAATTATCTGCTTGCCTGTATTGGAGCACCTTCGTGCTGTACTGATATGAGGATATATCCATCGCAACTGATAACAAGTCTCCGTACTTCTGATTCGCTCAGTGACAACGAGTCTTATTTCTTTGCCGAAC
>JAXEBI010000136.1:0-12704 GCA_034094155.1 Phocaeicola sp. | reverse complement strand
CAGGATGTATTCTTGGGACCAATTCCTTACATGACAGCGAAAGGAACTTTCGTTATCAATGGTGCAGAACGAGTTGTCGTTTCTCAGTTGCACCGCTCACCAGGTGTATTCTTCGGTCAGAGTGTACATGCTAATGGTACTAAGTTGTACTCGGCACGTATCATTCCTTTTAAGGGTTCTTGGATTGAGTTTGCTACAGATATCAATAATGTGATGTATGCGTACATCGACCGAAAAAAGAAGTTACCTGTAACAACTTTGCTCCGTGCCGTTGGTTTTGAAAACGATAAAGATATTCTCGAAATCTTCAATCTTGCAGAAGAAGTTAAAGTCAATAAGGCTAACTTGAAGAAAGTGATAGGCCGCAAGCTTGCTGCTCGTGTTCTTAAAACATGGACAGAAGATTTCGTAGATGAAGATACTGGTGAAGTTGTTTCTATCGAACGTAATGAAGTTGTTATCGATCGTGAAACTATCATTGAACCAGAGCATATTGATTTGATTCTTGAAGCTGATGTGCCAACTATTCTTCTTCACAATGAAAATGCAAGTGCATCAGATTTCTCAATTATCTATAATACTCTTCAGAAGGACCCTTCTAACTCAGAAAAAGAAGCTGTCCTTTACATCTACCGTCAGTTAAGAAATGCTGATCCTGCCGATGACGCAAGTGCCCGCGAAGTTATCAATAACCTTTTCTTCTCTGAAAAGCGTTATGATTTGGGTGAAGTTGGTAGATATAGAATTAATAAGAAGTTGGCGCTTGATACATCTATGGATGTCAGAGTGCTTACTAAACAAGATATTATCGAGATCATCAAATATCTTATCGAACTTATCAATTCGAAAGCAGATGTTGATGATATCGACCACTTGAGCAACCGTCGTGTGCGTACTGTGGGTGAACAGTTGTCTAATCAGTTTGCTATCGCGCTTGCTCGTATGAACCGTACTATCCGTGAACGCATGAACGTACGTGATAATGAAGTGTTTACTCCAATTGATCTGATTAATGCGAAGACTATTTCTTCGGTAATTAATTCATTCTTTGGAACTAATGCTTTGTCTCAGTTCATGGACCAGACTAACCCTCTTGCTGAAATTACTCACAAACGCCGTTTGTCTGCATTGGGTCCTGGTGGTCTTTCACGTGACCGTGCCGGTTTCGAGGTTCGAGACGTTCACTATACTCACTATGGACGTTTGTGTCCTATTGAGACTCCTGAAGGTCCGAATATCGGTTTGATTTCTTCTCTTTGTGTTTATGCAAAGATTAATGATTTAGGTTTTATCGTTACTCCATACCGTAAGGTTAAAGATGGTATTGTTGACCTTTCACCAGAAGGTATTGAATATCTTTCTGCAGAAGAGGAGGAAGACGTTATTATCGCTCAGGGTAATGCTCCGTTGAATGATGACGGTTCATTTATCCGCGATAAAGTTAAAGCTCGTCGTGATGCTGATTATCCTGTGGTAACTCCTGATGTGGTTCAGCTTATGGACGTGGCACCTCAGCAGATTGCATCTATAGCTGCTTCTTTGATTCCGTTCCTTGAACATGATGACGCTAACCGTGCGTTGATGGGATCTAACATGATGAGACAGGCAGTGCCTTTGCTCCGTACAGAAGCTCCTATCGTTGGTACAGGTATCGAAAAGCAGTTGTGTGAGGATTCTCGTACACAGATTGCAGCTGAAGGTGATGGTGTAATTGATTTTGTGGATGCTACAACTATTCGTATCCTTTATGATAGAACTGAAGAGGAAGAATTTGTTAGCTTTGAACCTGCTCTTGTAGAATATAAGATTCCTAAGTTCCGCAAGACAAATCAGAGTATGACTATTGACTTGCGTCCTATTTGTTCTAAAGGTCAGAGAGTACAGAAAGGTGATATTCTTACTGAAGGTTATTCTACAGCAAACGGTGAATTGGCTTTGGGTAAGAACTTGCTTGTTGCTTACATGCCTTGGAAGGGTTACAACTACGAGGATGCTATCGTGCTTAATGAACGTGTAGTTCGTGAAGATATCCTTACTTCAGTTCATGTAGATGAGTATATTCTTGAAGTTCGCGAAACTAAACGTGGTATGGAAGAATTGACTTCCGACATTCCTAACGTTAGTGAGGAAGCAACAAAGGATCTTGATGAAACTGGTATCGTACGTATTGGTGCGCGAATCGAACCGGGAGATATTCTTATCGGTAAGATTACTCCAAAGGGTGAGTCTGATCCTTCTCCAGAGGAAAAACTCCTTCGCGCTATCTTTGGTGACAAGGCTGGTGATGTTAAGGATGCTTCTTTGAAAGCTTCTCCTTCTTTGCGTGGTGTTGTTATCGACAGAAAACTGTACGCAAGAGTAAACAAGAGTCGTAGCGAAAAGAATGCTGACAAGGCAATTCTTCAGACAATGAATGACGAGTTTGAAGAAAAGGCTGCTGCATTGAAAGAAGTTATGGTTGACAAACTGTTAGTTCTTACTAAAGATTTGGTTTCTCAGGGTGTAAAAGACTATTTAGGAACTGAAGTAATAGCTAAGGGTGCTAAGTTCGTTAAGCGTGACCTCGAAGTTCTTGACTATACTGTAATACAGTTGAGCAAATGGACTACAGATGAACATAAGAATGAGTTGATTCGTACACTTATTATGAATTACCTCAAGAAATATAAAGAACTTGATGCCGAACTTAAACGCAAGAAATTTGCTCTTACAATTGGTGATGAATTACCTTCTGGTATCATGCAGATGGCAAAAGTTTATATCGCCAAGAAGCGTAAGATCGGTGTAGGTGATAAGATGGCCGGTCGTCACGGTAATAAGGGTATCGTTTCTCGTGTTGTTCGCCAGGAAGATATGCCGTTCCTTGCCGATGGTACTCCGGTTGATATTGTTTTGAATCCGTTGGGTGTGCCTTCTCGTATGAACATCGGACAGATATTCGAAGCTGTACTTGGACGTGCGGGTAAACAGCTTGGCTTGAAGTTTGCTACACCTATCTTTGACGGTGCAACTTTGGATGATCTTGATAAATGGACAGACAAAGCTGGTCTTCCTCGCTACTGTAAGACATATTTGTATGATGGTGGTACAGGTGAACAGTTCGACCAGCCTGCAACTGTGGGTGTAACTTACATGTTGAAACTTGGTCACATGGTTGAAGATAAGATGCATGCTCGTTCTATCGGTCCTTATTCGTTGATTACTCAGCAGCCACTTGGTGGTAAGGCTCAGTTCGGTGGTCAGCGTTTTGGAGAAATGGAGGTTTGGGCAATCGAAGCATTCGGTGCTGCTCATATTCTTCAGGAAATCCTGACAATCAAGTCAGACGACGTAGTAGGACGCTCTAAGGCTTACGAAGCAATCGTTAAGGGTGAGCCGATGCCAACTCCTGGTATCCCAGAATCACTCAACGTATTGTTGCATGAATTAAGAGGTTTGTGCTTGAGCATTACAATGGAATAAAACAAAAATCAAATTGAAGTATGGCTTTTAGAAAAGATACTAAAATAAAAAGTAATTTCTCGAAGATTACTATTGGTTTGGCTTCACCTGAAGAGATTCTTGAGAACTCTTATGGTGAGGTTCTAAAACCAGAAACTATTAACTACCGTACATATAAGCCAGAACGCGACGGTTTGTTCTGTGAACGTATCTTCGGTCCGGTGAAGGATTATGAATGTCACTGCGGTAAGTACAAACGTATCCGTTATAAGGGTATTGTCTGCGACCGTTGCGGTGTGGAAGTTACAGAAAAGAAAGTTCGTCGTGAGCGCAGTGGTCACATCCAGCTCGTTGTGCCTGTTGCTCATATCTGGTATTTCCGCTCATTGCCAAATAAAATTGGTTATTTGTTGGGACTGCCTACAAAGAAGCTTGATGCTATTATCTACTATGAACGTTATGTAGTTATTCAACCAGGTATCAAGGCAGAAGACGGAATCAGCAAGTATGATTTGCTTGAAGAAGGAGAATATCTTGATATAATGGAAACTCTTCCAAAGGAAAATCAACTTCTTGATGATTCAGATCCTAATAAGTTTATTGCCAAAATGGGTGCTGAAGCTATTTACGACTTGCTCGTTGGCCTTGATTTGGATTCTCTTTCATACGAATTGCGTCATAGAGCAAATAACGACTCTTCACAACAGCGTAAGAACGAGGCCTTGAAGCGTTTGCAAGTGGTTGAATCTTTCCGTGCATCTAAAGGTAGAAATAAACCTGAATGGATGATTGTACGTAATGTACCGGTTATTCCACCAGAATTGCGTCCTTTGGTTCCATTGGATGGTGGACGTTTCGCTACATCCGACTTAAATGATTTGTATCGTCGTGTTATTATACGTAACAACCGTCTTAAGAGACTTATCGAAATCAAGGCTCCTGATGTAATCTTGCGTAATGAAAAACGTATGTTGCAGGAGGCAGTCGATTCATTGTTCGATAACTCTCGTAAGTCAAGTGCAGTGAAGACTGACGCAAACCGTCCTTTGAAATCACTTTCAGATAGTTTGAAAGGTAAGCAGGGACGTTTCCGTCAGAACTTGTTGGGTAAGCGTGTTGACTATTCTGCACGTTCGGTTATCGTTGTAGGTCCTGAATTGAAGATGGGTGAGTGCGGTATTCCTAAGTTGATGGCTGCCGAACTTTACAAACCATTTATTATACGTAAGCTTATCGAACGTGGTATCGTTAAGACTGTTAAGTCTGCCAAGAAGATTGTTGACCGTAAAGAAGCGGTTATCTGGGATATCCTTGAACATGTAATGAAAGGACATCCGGTGCTTCTGAACCGTGCTCCGACGCTTCACCGTTTGGGTATCCAGGCATTCCAGCCTAAGATGATTGAAGGTAAGGCTATTCAGTTGCATCCGCTTGCTTGTACAGCGTTCAACGCCGACTTCGACGGTGACCAGATGGCGGTTCACTTGCCTTTGAGTAATGAGGCAGTACTTGAAGCCCAGATGTTGATGCTTCAGTCGCATAATATTCTTAACCCTGCAAACGGTGCTCCTATTACTGTGCCTGCACAGGATATGGTACTTGGACTTTACTACATCACTAAGTTGCGTAAAGGTGCTAAGGGTGAAGGTTTGATCTTCTACGGACCAGAAGAAGCTCTTATCGCTTACAATGAGGGTAAGGTTGATATACATGCTATTATCAGTGTCGTTGCAAATGACCTTGATGAAAATGGTAATATAGTTAAGAAGATGATCAAGGAAACTTCTGTAGGACGTATCATTGTTAATGAAATCGTTCCTGATGAATGTGGATTCCTTAACACTATTATATCAAAGAAGTCACTTCGTGATATCATCAGTGATGTTATCAAGGCTGTAGGTGTGGCTCGTGCTTGTGAATTCCTTGACGGAATCAAGAACCTTGGTTATAAGATGGCCTTCGAAGGTGGTCTTTCATTCAACCTTGGTGATATTATTATTCCGAAGGAAAAGGAAGAACTTGTTAAACGTGGTAACGAAGAAATTGAACAGATTATGATGAACTATAACATGGGTTTCATCACAGACAATGAACGTTACAATCAGGTTATCGATACTTGGACTCACGTTAACAGTGACTTGTCTGACATACTTTACAAGACAATCAAGAACGACGACCAGGGATTCAACTCTGTATTTATGATGCTTGACTCTGGAGCCCGTGGTTCTAAGGAGCAGATCCGTCAGTTGTCTGGTATGCGTGGTTTGATGGCTAAGCCTCAGAAAGCCGGAGCAGAAGGTGCACAGATTATCGAAAACCCTATCCTTTCTAACTTTAAGGAAGGTCTTTCGGTGTTGGAGTACTTTATTTCTACTCACGGTGCGCGTAAAGGTCTTGCCGATACAGCCTTGAAGACTGCCGATGCCGGATATCTTACTCGTCGTCTTGTGGACGTATCACATGATGTTATCATCAACGAAGAGGACTGTGGAACTTTGCGTGGTCTTGTTTGTACAGCTCTTAAGAATAACGATGAAGTTATCGCTACTCTTTATGAACGTATTCTTGGCCGTGTTTCTGTTCACGATGTTATACATCCGAATACAGGTGAACTTCTTGTTGCTGCCGGTGAGGAAATCACTGAACAGATAGCAGAAGAGATAGAAAAATCTCCTATAGAAAGTGTGGAAATTCGTTCTGTGCTTACTTGTGAATCTAAGAAGGGTGTTTGTGCTAAGTGTTATGGACGTAACCTTGCTTCAAGCCGTATGGTTCAGAAAGGTGAAGCTGTAGGTGTGATTGCTGCACAGTCAATCGGTGAACCTGGTACTCAGTTGACTCTTCGTACATTCCACGCCGGTGGTATCGCTGGTAACATGGCTGCCAACGCTTCTATAGTTGCTAAGAATGATGCTCGCCTTGAGTTTGAAGAACTTCGTACTGTAGATGCTGTTGAAGAAACAGGCGAACCAGTTAAGATTGTAGTCGGACGTTTGGCCGAAGTACGTTTTGTGGATGTTAACACAGGTATTATTCTGTCTACTCACAACGTACCTTACGGTTCTAAACTTTATGCTTCGGATGGTGATGTTGTTGAAAAGGGTAAGCTAATTGCCAAGTGGGACCCATTTAACGCTGTAATCGTTACCGAAGTAGGTGGTAAGATTGACTTCGAATCAGTAATTGAAAATGTAACTTATAAGGTAGAATCTGACGAAGCTACAGGTTTGCGTGAAATTATCATAACAGAATCTAAGGATAAGAATAAGATACCTTCATTGCATATTGTTGATGAAAACGGTGGCGTTCTTAGAACATACAACTTGCCTGTAGGTGGTCACGTTGTTGTTGAAGATAAGGAACATGTTAAAGCCGGTGATATTCTTGTCAAGATTCCACGCGCTGTAGGTAAGGCTGGTGATATCACCGGTGGTCTTCCACGTGTAACAGAATTGTTTGAGGCTCGTAACCCATCCAATCCAGCAGTTGTTTCTGAAATCGACGGTGAAGTTACAATGGGTAAGATTAAGCGTGGTAACCGTGAGATTATCGTAACTTCAAAGACCGGTGAAGTTCGCAAGTATCTGGTAGCATTATCAAAACAGATCCTTGTTCAGGAAAACGACTATGTTCGTGCCGGAACACCACTTTCTGATGGTGCTATTACTCCAGCAGATATCCTTGCAATCAAGGGCCCTACTGCTGTACAGGAATATATCGTTAACGAAATTCAGGATGTATACCGTCTGCAGGGTGTGAAGATTAACGACAAGCACTTCGAAATCATCGTTCGCCAGATGATGCGTAAGGTACAGATCAATGAACCGGGAGATACTCGCTTCTTGGAACTTCAGGTTGTAGACCGTATGGAATTCAATGAAGAAAACGACCGTATCTGGGGTAAGAAAGTTGTGGTAGATGCAGGTGATTCTCAGAATCTTAAACCTGGTCAGATTGTAACAGCCCGCAAGTTGCGCGATGAAAACAGTATGTTGAAGCGTCGTGACATGAAGTTGGTACAAGTTCGTGATGCAGTTCCTGCTACATCAACTCAGATACTTCAGGGTATTACAAGAGCAGCACTTCAGACTTCAAGCTTTATGTCTGCTGCATCATTCCAGGAAACAACTAAGGTTCTGAATGAAGCTGCAATCAACGGTAAGGTCGATCGTCTTGAAGGTATGAAGGAAAATGTTATTTGCGGTCACTTGATTCCTGCCGGTACAGGTCAGCGTGAATTTGAAAAGATTGTTGTTGGTTCTAAAGATGAATATGACAGAATCTTGGCAAATAAAAAGAATGTACTTGATTATAATGGATTAGAATAATACTTATACATTATATATTATATAAGCGAAGAGCAGTATATGGTGCTTTATTTCAGGCACTGTATACTGCTCTTTCTTATTTACGGTATTTTGTTCTTTTAATGCTATAAATAATAAAAAAAAGCTGCCGTATGGTTTTACGGCAGCTTAAAATGAATGAAAAACAAGTGAATGTGATTTTTTTTGAATAGAGTGTGAGTTCTATTCATGTTTGTGTAGTTTAAACTAATTTGAGAGGTACGGGTTATAATTATGAATGTTATATTCCATCTTCAATAATTACAATGCAAATATATGAATTAATTTAAAAATACGGTATTTTTAATTGCTAATTTTTAATTTATTAAGAATTTATTTCTGATTTTGTCGTAAAAAGACTCATATTCTTTATTAATTGTTGAAATATGTAGGTCGATTGGTATCACCATATAAGTTTTTATAGTTTAATTTCTAATTATTTTTATCAGATCGTTTATATGGTAATGAAAATTATTTTGTAAAATAATAAAATCGGTGTATTAAACTTGAAATATATGAAGATATAATTGGTATAATTATTGTCTATACTCATTTTTTTATAAAAAACTCTTGTAGGATACAATATTTTGTATACTTTTGCCAATGATTTATAAAAACACAATAATAACATAAATTTTAATTTTAAATATCATGGAAAAAGAAACTAAAAATAATCAACTTCAGATTGAATTAAAAGAAGAAGTAGCAAAAGGTACTTATGCTAATCTAGCAATCATTACTCACTCTACTTCAGAATTTATAGTAGACTTTGTTTCATTATTGCCAGGCTTACCAAAAGCAAATGTTCAGTCACGTGTAGTTATGACTCCTGAAAACGCTAAGCGTTTGATGTTTGCTTTGCAAGATAATATTGTTAAGTTTGAAAAGAACTTCGGTACAATTCGCATGCCAGAAGAACAGCAGGCTCAAGATCCAAATGGCAAAACATTCGTTCCTCCATTGAATGATTTCAAAGGAGAAGCTTAAAAAAATATAAAAACCGACACAAAAGGCTCATTTTATCAATATTTTGATGAAATGGGCCTTTTTTATTTGCAAAACCATTTGTGTTTTAAAAACTTATTTGTACCTTTGCAACCCGAAATATGTAGTTTCGCTTTAGGATTGGAAATCGAAATAAACAATATATATAAATTTAAAAATCAAACAAAATGCCTACTATTCAACAGTTAGTAAGAAAAGGAAGAACGGTTTTGGTTGAGAAAAGTAAGTCGCCAGCTTTGGACTCTTGTCCTCAGAGACGCGGCGTTTGTGTACGTGTTTACACAACTACTCCAAAGAAACCTAACTCAGCAATGCGTAAAGTTGCTCGTGTGCGTCTGACAAACTCTAAGGAAGTTAACTCATACATCCCAGGAGAAGGACACAACTTGCAGGAACACTCAATCGTATTGGTTCGTGGTGGTCGTGTTAAAGACCTTCCAGGTGTACGTTATCACATTGTTCGTGGTACATTAGATACAGCAGGTGTTGCTGGTCGTACACAGAGACGTTCTAAATATGGTGCAAAACGTCCTAAGCCGGGACAGGCTCCAGCAGCAGCTAAAGGAAAGAAGAAATAATCTTAGCTGAGTACAATCCTTTAAAGAAAAGACTTTATTAATTTCGTTTTGGTTTGTTGGAAAAGCTTTAAGGTTGAGTAAATGCTTCAGAGGAAGCGTTGAAGTAAACATAGATGCAGCCCCAAACTAAACATAATTGTCAAACAAAATGAGAAAAGCAAAACCAAAAAAACGTGTGATCCTTCCGGATCCAGTATTTAACGATCAGAAGGTTTCTAAATTTGTAAACCATCTGATGTATGATGGTAAGAAGAACACATCTTACGAAATATTCTACAAAGCGCTGAATACAGTTGGCTCTAAGTTGCCTGCAGAAGAGACTTCAGCTTTGGAAGTTTGGAAAAAAGCGCTTGATAATGTAACTCCTCAGTTGGAAGTTAAGTCTCGCCGTATTGGTGGTGCTACTTTCCAGGTTCCTACTGAAATCCGTCCTGAACGTAAAGAGTCAATCTCTATGAAGAACTTGATCTTGTTCGCTCGTAAACGTGGTGGTAAGACTATGGCTGATAAGTTGGCTGCTGAAATCCTTGATGCATACAACGAACAGGGTGGTGCTTTCAAACGTAAAGAAGATATGCACCGTATGGCTGAAGCTAACCGTGCATTCGCTCACTTCAGATTCTAATCAAGTAATAATTTATAATTACGTATTAAAATGGCTAAACAGGATTTGCATTTGACCCGTAATATCGGTATCATGGCTCACATCGATGCTGGTAAAACAACAACTTCAGAACGTATCTTGTTCTACACTGGTCTTACTCACAAAATCGGTGAAGTTCATGATGGTGCAGCTACAATGGACTGGATGGAGCAGGAGCAGGAACGTGGTATTACTATTACTTCTGCTGCAACTACTACTCGTTGGAAGTATGCGGGCAATACTTACAAAATTAACTTGATCGACACTCCGGGACACGTTGACTTTACTGCCGAAGTAGAACGCTCTTTGCGTGTTCTTGATGGTGCTGTTGCTGCTTATTGTGCAGTAGGTGGTGTTGAACCACAGTCAGAAACTGTATGGCGTCAGGCTGATAAGTATAACGTACCTCGTATCGGTTATGTAAATAAAATGGACCGTTCTGGTGCAGACTTCTTCGAAGTTGTTCGTCAGATGAAGGATGTTTTGGGTGCTAACCCATGTCCGGTTGTTATTCCAATCGGTGCTGAAGAAACTTTCAAAGGTGTAGTTGACCTTATCAAGATGAAAGCTATCGTAGGGCACGATGAAACAATGGGTGCTGATTATGATGTTGAAGATATCCCTGCAAACTTGATTGACGAAGCTCAGGAATGGAGAGATAAAATGCTTGAAAAGGTAGCTGAGTTCGACGAAGCTTTGATGGAAAAATATTTCGAGGATCCTTCAACTATTACTGAAGAAGAAATTTTGCGTGCTTTGCGTGCAGGAACTTTGAAGATGGATATCGTTCCAATGTTCTGTGGTTCTTCTTTCAAGAATAAGGGTGTTCAGACTTTGCTTGACTATGTATGTGCATTCTTGCCTTCTCCATTGGATACTCCAAATATTATTGGTACAAATCCATCAACAGGTGTAGAAGAAGATCGTAAACCAAGTGAAGATGAAAAGACATCAGCTCTTGCATTTAAAATTGCAACTGACCCATATGTAGGCCGCCTTACTTTCTTCCGTGTTTACTCTGGTAAGATTGAAGCTGGTTCTTATATCTTCAACTCTCGTTCAGGTAAAAAAGAACGTGTTTCTCGTTTGTTCCAGATGCACTCTAACAAACAGAACCCAGTTGAAGTTATCGGTGCAGGTGATATTGGTGCAGGTGTTGGTTTCAAAGATATCCGTACTGGTGATACTTTATGTGACGAAACTGCTCCAATTGTTCTTGAGTCTATGGACTTCCCTGAGCCAGTTATCGGTATCGCAGTTGAACCTAAGACTCAGAAAGACCTTGACAAACTTTCTAATGGTTTGGCTAAACTTGCTGAAGAAGACCCAACATTTACTGTTAAGACTGACGAACAGACAGGTCAGACAGTTATCTCAGGTATGGGTGAGCTTCACTTGGATATCATTATCGACCGTTTGAAACGTGAATTCAAGGTTGAATGTAACCAGGGTCGTCCTCAGGTTAACTATAAGGAAGCTATTACTAAGACTGTTGAACTTCGTGAAGTTTATAAGAAACAGTCTGGTGGTCGTGGTAAGTTTGCTGATATCATCGTAACAATCGGTCCAGTTGACGAAGACTTCAAACAAGGCGGTCTTCAGTTCATCGATGAAGTTAAGGGTGGTAACGTGCCTAAGGAATTCATCCCTTCAGTACAGAAAGGTTTCACTACTGCTATGAAGAATGGTGTGTTGGCTGGATTCCCTCTTGACTCTTTGAAGGTAGTTTTGAAGGATGGTTCATTCCACCCAGTTGACTCTGACCAGTTGTCATTCGAAATCTGTGCTATTCAGGCTTACAAGAATGCTTGTGCTAAGGCAGGTCCAGTTCTTATGGAACCTATCATGAAACTTGAAGTTGTAACTCCTGAAGAAAACATGGGTGATGTTATCGGTGACTTGAACAAGCGTCGTGGACAGGTTGAAGGTATGGAATCAAGCCGTTCAGGTGCACGTATCGTTAAAGCAATGGTTCCATTGGCTGAAATGTTCGGTTATGTAACTGCTTTGCGTACTATTACTTCTGGTCGTGCTACATCTTCAATGACTTACGATCACCATGCTCAGGTATCAAGCTCTATAGCTAAGACTGTATTGGAAGAAGTTAAAGGTCGTGTAGACTTGGTATAATTAGGTTTATACTTTAAATAAAAATATCTTGAAGCCTATGAGGGCTAGCGAATGACTCTTAGCCCTCATGCTTCATCTTATCATAAATAATTAATAATTTAAAATTAAACAATGAGTCAGAAAATCAGAATTAAACTGAAATCTTACGATCACAACTTGGTAGACAAGTCAGCAGAAAAGATTGTAAGAACTGTGAAGGCTACAGGTGCTATTGTTAGCGGTCCTATTCCATTGCCAACTCACAAACGTATCTTTACTGTAAACCGTTCGACTTTCGTTAACAAGAAGTCACGTGAACAGTTTGAATTGTCTTCTTATAAGAGACTTATCGACATCTATAGCTCAACTGCTAAGACAGTAGATGCTTTGATGAAGTTAGAGTTACCAAGTGGAGTAGAAGTAGAAATTAAAGTTTAATCAATTAAAATTTAACTGAAATGCCAGGATTATTAGGAAAGAAAATCGGAATGACATCCGTTTTCAGTGCTGATGGTAAGAATGTACCATGCACTGTTATCGAAGCTGGTCCTTGTGTA
This sequence comes from Phocaeicola sp., assembly GCA_034094155.1. Classification (GTDB taxonomy): domain Bacteria; phylum Bacteroidota; class Bacteroidia; order Bacteroidales; family Bacteroidaceae; genus Phocaeicola. Next base: position 25 of record JAXEBI010000136.1, on the reverse strand, counting down.
GTTACTCAGATTAAGAGTGTAGAAA
>JAXEBI010000135.1:0-14503 GCA_034094155.1 Phocaeicola sp. | reverse complement strand
TAACGTACTGATAACATAAACTCTTGTTCTTTGCGCATACTTTTGCAGTATAATAATAACTGGAAAAACTAAAGAGTATGAACAAAAAATATAGATACTATTTGATTAGTGGACCGATTTTAGCTATAGGCCTTATGCTTCGTACATCAATCGGAGCAAATGTTGGAAACATTAAAATAGGAATAGCCTTTGGAATACTCGTCGGAGTTCTTACTAGTACATTAGCAATTTTCCTGGTTGTTTATACAAAAGAAGAAATAATCAAATTTGACAATTTAATATAAATAGAATTATGAAAAAAATTATACCTGATAAAAAACTTGTAAGATATTGCGAAGTTATTTCTGTGATAACAATAATAGCCGCCGCTATGTACGGATTTCCTAATATACTGGATCTTTGTTATGAAATGGGAAAGGATGATAGCGACACATTTATATGGTATGCTTTAGTAGTAGGCATAGAGAGTTTCACCATAATGCTTGTAGGAGTTCTGTCGTATGTTATGGTTCTTAATGTAAAACGGGGAAACATCTTTAGCCGTGTGAACAAACGTATCCTGAATGCCATAGGTGTTTCAACTACTTTGTCTGGAATACTTATAAATATGATAATTCGTTTAAGTCCTCTTGAAATGCCGACTGAGGTTTGTGTGTTATTTATAATATTAGGGATGATGTTTGTATTGACTGCCTATATTTTCGAGATAGGAATACGAATGAAAGAAGAACAGGATTTGACCGTTTGATAGATTAAACAAAACTGATATATATGCCTATAATAGTGAACTTAGACGTAATGATGGCGAAAAGGAAGATTTCGCTTGGTGAACTGGCTGAACGCATAGACCTTACTCCGGCAAACCTTTCTATACTTAAAACAGGAAAGGCTAAAGCTATACGTTTCTCTACTCTGGAGGCTATCTGTAAGGAATTGGACTGTCAGCCGGGAGATATTCTGGAATACAGGGATGAATGATGTTTTAACCTAAAGATAACATAATGATAACATAAACTCTTGTTCTATGCGCATACCTTTGCAGCATAAGAATCCGACAAGAAGTCGTACAAGAAATTATTCTGCATAATGTCTGAATCTGTTGTTACAACAACAGTAGTATAAAGAGGTGTGCTTTACAAGTAATTATTAGGTGGAAAGCCCTCTTGACGATATGGCTCTAAGCAGAATTGTAATACAATATATCATAAATGAATATCTAACCTATAAACAATAAAAAATGAGAGCAACTAAAAAGACATTTACATTTGTAATGCTATTATGCATTACCCTTGGCGTACAAGCGCAACTGTTATGGAAAGTTTCAGGCAACGGACTTGAACGACCATCGTATGTTATGGGAACACATCACATGGCACCGTTGAGTATCAAGGATAGCATAGCTACTCTACAGCAGGCTATTGAACAGACAGATCAGGTGTATGGTGAGATAGTTATGAATCATGCTACCAATCCTGAAACAGTTATGAAGATGCAGAAAGCAATGGTTCTTCCTGCTGATACTACTTTGAAAAGTCTTTTTACACAGGCTCAATATGATACAATTGCATCTGTTGTAAAAAAATATATGGGAGTGGATCTTGCTCTTTTTGATAGGGTTAAACCTTCGGCAATTACTACCCAGCTGTCAGTGGCGTATGCCATGAAATATCTTAAAGGCTTCAACCCTCAGGAACAGCTTGATACGTGGTTTCAGACTCAGGCACAACAAGCCGGGAAAAAGGTAGGTGGCTTGGAAACTGTCGATATGCAAGTTGATGTGCTGTATAATTCACAACCTCTTACACGACAGGCTCGTTTGTTGCTTTGTACTGCTACGCACACAGAGCAGGGTATTGACCAAATAGTGCGTATGACTCAGGCTTACATGAAACAAGATCTTGAGGAACTGCTTGCAATTATTGAAGAGAAGATGAACAATGAATGCGATAGTAAACCTGAAGAAGATGAAGCAATTATATACGGTCGTAACGCAAACTGGGCCAGACAATTGCCTGACATCATGAAACAGTCTCCTACTTTATTCGTTGTAGGTGCCGGACATTTACCCGGTTCAAAAGGTTTGTTGAATTTGCTCCAGAAACAGGGATATACCGTTGAGGCTATGGATTGATTTAACCCCGATTTCCTGTGATAAGGCTCTTGACCGTTATAGAGTGAGTAGGATACTACGGTTATAGAGTGAGTATGATACTAAAGAAAAATGGCAGAGGGAAGTTTTTTCTCTCTGCCATAATTGTATTTATTTTTTTGTATCTTTTGTTTCAGATATAACGAGTAGCTTGTCTCCTGTATGCAGAATCATCTGTCCGTTTGGAATAAGGAATTCATTACCTCGTTTTATAAGCATGACCAATGTTCCTTTGGGGATATTCATATCTGCAAGTTTGTTGCCATTGGCTATATCACTTTCGGTAAGTGTTATATCATGGAGTTGTGTGTCTATTTCATCGGGAAGTTCAACACCGAAATCATTTCCTTCTTTTTCTTCCGGCATATCAAGTTTAAGCCAGCGCGCTACCGAAGATATTGTCATTCCTTGAATAATAAGTGACAGAAGGGTTATGAAAAATACTATATTGAACAACTGGTGTGAACCTTCAATCTTTGCAATAACAGGATATGTGGCAAATATTATCGGTACAGCTCCTCTAAGACCTACCCATGATACAAAAAGTTTTGCTTTTGTACTGATATTTCTGAAAGGCATAAGACACAGAAAAACACTTATAGGACGGGCTATTATAATCATGAACAGTCCAATAAGTAGTGCTACAATTGCTGTGTCGAGCATCTCATGTGGATTTACCAGTAGTCCGAGAGTTATGAACATTATTATCTGAAACAGCCATGTAAGACCGTTCATGAATGTATTAATCTCTTTTCTGAAAGTAAGTTTGGAGTTTCCTACTACTACACCTGCTATATAAATGGCAAGATAGCCGTTACCTTTTAACATATCGGTTGTGGTGAAAGTGATAAATACAAGACTCAGAAGCAGTATAGGGTAGAGTGATGAATTGGATAGTCCGATTTTGTTTATCAGCCATGACATGAAACGTCCTGCTGCATAACCTACTGCACCGCCTATAATGAACTGAATAAAAAGATCTTTTAATAATATTGTCAAATCCAGATGGCTGCCGCTTGATATTACTTGGATTAGTACTATGGTGAGCATATACGCCATAGGGTCGTTACTTCCGCTTTCAAGTTCCAGCATCGGACGAAGATTTTCCTTGAGATTCATTCTCTGTGAACGCAGCAAGCTGAAGACAGAAGCTGAATCGGTAGACGACATGGTGGCCGCAAGCAGTATTGATACCATCAGGGTAAGTTCGATGTTGGTTCTGTTCCACTCGGATATATAGAAGATGAAAAGTCCCGTAAGAAGTGTGGTGAGAAGCACTCCGGCTGTAGATAAAATTATACCTTCTTTAAGTACGGGCTTAATGTCTGAAAACTTAGTGTCCATACCACCTGTAAAAAGGATGATACTAAGAGCCATCATTCCTATGAACTGTGCGTCTGTAGCACTGTTGAACTGAAGTCCCAGTCCGTCGCTTCCGAATAGCATTCCTACAATAAGGAACAGAAGGAGTGTAGGTATACCGAATCTGTATCCTGTCTTGCTGATGATAATGCTTGTGAAGATAAGTACCGAACCTATCAAAAGAATATTTTCCGCAGTAAAAATCATGTTAGTTGAATTTTTTGTTGGTTTATGTATATTGTATATATATAGTTAGTTTATATGCTACAAATAAAAAAGGCTGTCGGCATTTATTGATGACAGCCCTTAAAGTTAACAATTATAAATGAAATAAGTTCACTGAAATTAATGAATAATTCAGTTTTCCCGTGATATGTATAACTTATTTTTTGTGGAGATATGACATTAATAACAGGAATTCCCTGATGTTTCTCTAAAAATTCTGCCTGTTGCCTGTATTCAAGACACAGATATCCTTCTCTGTTTAACGCGTTTTGTGTCCAATGTTTCAATACTTCATTTTCAGCTTTGAGTATAATGGCCTTTTCTGATTTTACTGTTGGTGAGTACACTCCATGCATCAGGTCGAAGCTGATTTCACTATCCGGAAAAAGAGTGTTCATTTTTCCGGATAATATTACATCTTCTGTTACACCGGAATACAGACCTTCGCTTGTGAGGAGCCAGAGATAATCCGAAAGTACAAGTGCCTGTTCTATATCATGTGTTGACATTAATATTGCCTTTTCCTCTTCTTTGGCCAGTTTATGCAATAATGTCATTATTTCTATTCTGCTTACCACATCAAGGAAGGCTGTTGGCTCATCCAGTAAAATAATAGGGCATTCCTGAACTAATGCTTTGGCTATCATAGCTTTCTGGCGTTCTCCATCTGACAGCTCTGCTGTATACGATTTTGCTTTGTGTGATATCCCTACAGCTTCGAGTGCGCGGTATATTACATCGTTATCGTGTTTGCTGAGACGGCCGAAAAATCCGGTGTGTGGTTGTCTGCCAAGACTTACAAGTTCATAAACAGACAGTCCTCCTGTTTGTGTCTTTTCTGTAAGAACAACTCCTACGGTTCTTGAGATTTCCTTTTCTGAATATGAATTTATGTCTTTTCCCATAAGAATAAGTTCACCGCCAAGCAGAGGCTGGGTAGAAGATAATGTTCTGAGAAGTGTGGACTTGCCCGCACCGTTAGCACCAAGCAGACATGTGAGTTTTCCTTTCTTTAGTGTGAAATCAATGTTCTTGTGTATATATACAGGTTTCTTTTTCGACTTATATCCTATACAGATTTCTTTGCCTTCTAAAACTATGGAATTTAGCATGTTTCCTTATTTTTATGTTGATAGTATCTTTCTTATATCTTAATTTTATCCTGATATTGACTTAATCCGGATGTTGTCTTTATTGAGGTACTTGTATTTAATTGAAGTACTGAATCTTTTTCTGGTTTATTATGACATATATTATAACAGGTGCTCCCAGAACCGGAGTTACTGCATTAAGAGGAATAATTCCCCATTCTCCCGGAAGTATACATATGAGATTGCACAACAAGGCCATACATCCGCCGGTAAGCATTGTCACAGGTAGGAGAGAGTTATGATTTGATGTGCCGAGCATGAGTCTTGCTATATGTGGAACAGCAAGTCCTATGAATGATACAGGACCGCAGAATGCAGTTGTGATGGCTGTAAGTATGCCTGTAGCAAGCAATAACAGATTCCTTGTTTTCTTTATATTTACACCAAGGTTTTCGGCATATCTGTTGCCTAAAAGCATGGCATTCATAGGCTTGATAAGCATAACAGACAGAATTAGACCGCATGTCACTACAAGAGCAAATGCAGGAAGCTGATTGAGAGAAACCCCACCGAAATTGCCCATTCCCCATGTCATATATGAGTGTACTCCTTCGGCTGAGGCAAAGAAATTCAGCAGGGAAATACCGGAGGAAGTGATATATCCAATCATTATACCTGCAATAAGCAGCATTATATTGTTTTTTATGATTGTAGACAGAAACAGGATAACAGACATAACTGCTATAGCACCTGCCATAGCTCCTGCAACTACCGATATGAATCCGGATATAGAGAATGTAGTGGTTACTATACTGCCGCCGAGCCCTAACATCACTAAGGCTACACCGAGGCTTGAACCTGAACTGATTCCAAGTATGGATGAATCGGCCAGTGGATTGTTGAATACAGTCTGCAGCATCAGGCCCGATACGGACAGGGCGGCGCCGGCCAACAAAGCGGTGAAGCATTGGGGTATTCTTGATTCCCATACTATATATGTCCAGCTTGCTTTTTCGACTTCTTTATTCAACAATATATCGATAACGGCATCGGCCGGTATTCTTACCGAACCGAAAAGCAGATTTCCTGCTATAAGTACAACTATCAAGATAGTAAGACAGAGTCCGTATCTGTATCCCTTATTCATTTATTATAAAATTAGGTTTAAGTGTGTTACATTATTTAAGAGGAGTAAAGTAATTTGTCTCACTGTTTTCTGGCAATCCATGACCTTTCAACTCCGGATGGAATATAAGAATCAGGTCTTTCAACAGTTTTTCCGGATGGAATGGCGATTCTTCGTAGAAATTTACATATCTTGTATTACATCCGTATATCTTTCTGTTTTTCCATGCGTAGAAGTTCTTGTATGGAGAATAGTCGGAGGCAAGTTCTGAATATGTCTTGTCTGTTGTCTGATTATACTTGATAAGCCAGAAGTCGGCTTTCTGTCCCTTATCAAAAACAGTTTCGAACGACAATGGTTTTGAACCGCTTCCTTCAGTATAGTCGAAAATATACTTTGCTCCGGCATCTGTCAGGGTTTTACACATGGTGCTGTTTCCGGCAGGTACATACCATGCCGAACCATACTTCATTTCTGTAATTACGGTTGGGTGTTTGTCGACATTCATTGCAAGATCTTTGAGCTGTAGATATTCTTTTTCTACTTTGCTGAACAGAGAATCGGCTTCTTTGGCTTTGCCGGCAAGCAGTCCGTAAAACTTAATCCATTCAGCACGTCCCAACGATGATGTCTCCATATAGTCTGCACATTCTATTATGGGAATGTTAAGGTTTTCTACTCTTCCGTATCCTCCACTGTTTTCGAAAGGAGACAGCATTATAGCATCTGCCTGTATGTCTATAATTTTTTCTATATCGGGATTCATTCCTTCGCCACAGTCGGCTATTTTCCCCTGATTATATAGTTCTGTAATGTTTTTTACATTTACATATTTCATGTCGCAGATGCCTGCAATGGATTCTATGGCACCTAACTCATCTATCAGTGAACAGTGTACGGATGAATAAATTACTGCTTTCTCTATAGGAATGTTTACTATTGTTGCATCTTTAAAATTTTGACCGGGTACAATATTATTGTCTTTTCCCTCATTGTCATGTCTTTCAACAAGTATATATGTTCTTAGAGTCTTTAGCGTATCCCATGGATTACGCAGTGTTACCTTGTAATATTTATCAAATTTCACGATACTGATGTTTTCTGCATATCTGAAGCAGAGTGAATCACCTTCTGTATCGTCAATATGAGAAGAAGTCTTGCTTCCTCCGCTGCATGCAGAAAGAAGCAAGACAAATATTACTATATTGGCAGATAGTAAAAATAATTTCTTCATTATATTAATGTAGCAAATATTGTTGGTTTAAATGCTGTTATTCAGTTACAAAACGTATCCCTGTAGTATATTGGCCGGCTTCAAACTGAGATTTTTTGTTGGCGTTCTTATCATATACATATACGTCGTTCAATGCTCCGTATGGCTGGTTGATTATGTAAACATCTTCAGTTTCAGGATCAACAGCTATACCTCCAGGATTTGGTATGTCGCTGAATTTTACGAAATCTGTTTCTTTTCCGGTCTTGGTATCGTAAACAAAACATCTTGCTCTTTCCGGCAGATAGTATTCAGAGTACAGAATATACATCTTGTCGCCCTTGTTGGCTATGTATGATGCGTTGCATAGTTCCTCAACCTGATATGTATCTGGATTTATTCGCTGAAGTGTTCCGTATATATAGTCTTTCTCATCGAGTCCGTCTTTTCCTGCATAGTTACCATTAGATACAATATATACAAATCCGTCGCTGCCTACAATGTTTTGTGTGTATGGATTAAGTACTACTGTTATATCCTTTACTTTTGTCATGGTCTTGGCATCTACCACGGCAACAGTGTTTCCTTTACCATATTCTGAGATATTGACAAAGACTTTTCCTTTGGTGTACGACAGTCCTTCTGGATATGTACCTACACTTACAGAAGAAACTATTTCCTGCGACAGGGTATCAAGTTTGGATACAGTACCGTCGTATGCGGTAAAGAATACATATCCGTCGCCTGCAGTAGCGAATCTTGGTTGCACAGGTTTATTGTCGGATGTTGTCAGTGGCATGCTTTTTATTATTTTTCCTTCTTTGTCGAGTATCTCTATCTTCGAAGATGTAGAGCTTACTGCATACAGTTTTGAACCATAGACACATAAATCCTGAAGATCGCCTATTCCTTTGCCGTTGCTTGCTGCGTATATATCAGATGAGGCTGTACCTTTCTCTATATCATACCATTGTATTGAACCGTCATTGGCTCCCCAGTTACCTGTGTTTACTATATATGCTCCTGTTGTAATGGCAGGTTTTTCTGTTTCATCGTTAATTTTCGGCTCATCGTTATTACATGATGTCATTGCTGCAATAAGAGGCATAGCCGCTGTAAGATAAATGAATTTTTTTCTCATACTGTTATGTTTTTATTTGTTATATATTTTATGTTGCAATTATTTTTTAGCTTAAATATGTAGTTCTATAATATAAGTTGCTTTATGTTATGAGTATCCGTTAAAGAATATAGCTCAGTGAAACTTTATAGTTTCTTCCGGGCATGGGATAAAATCTTATAATCTCATAGTTCTTTCCGCTCAGGTTAAGCGCATCCAACTGAATCTTGAATTTATGCTTCTTCCAGGAGAAATTTCTGTATGCCGATATGCTATGATCGGAATAAGGCTCTATTCTGTATGACGGAAGGTTTTGCGCAAGGGTATACCTTTCTGAAGCGAAAGTCACATTATATGTGATATTCAGCCATGGATTTTCTATAGTGAGACTTCCCCCTCCTGAATGTTTGGGGGTGTATACTATCTGATTCCTCCATGTCTTTGATTCCGGATCTGTAATGTCCTCTGCCTGGATAAAGTTATAGTTGGCTGTGAGATAAAGGTTTATTCTGTCAGTCAGACTGTATTCCGATGATACGTTTATGTCTGTTCCTATAGTTTCTACCTTGCCAACGTTCATCATTTTCCACACAAACATTGTTGGAACGGCAACTATCTTGTCGTCAACCTTATTATAATATACATCGGCCGAAAGACTTAAGAATCTTAACCTTCTGTGAGAATCTGATTTACTGAACGTAACCCCAAAGTTTCCCTGACGTGTGGTTTCGGGACGAAGGTTGGTATTACCAATAAGAAGATAATACAGATCATTGAACGTAGGAGTCCTGAATATATCCTTATAAGATGCTCTAAACCTTAATCCGTGCAGACGCAAAGGTTTCCACGATACACTTACAGCCGGAGACAAACGTTTCCTGTCGTCTGCTGCTTTTCCAATCTTCACATTCTCTGTGATGTATGTGTTGAGAAGTGAAGCAGAAGCCGAGAAAGCGGATATTTCGTATCTGGCGGCCAGAGCACTGAGTACAGTAAATCTTTCAGGGAACTGGCAGTCTCGAAGATTAGTATGCAGATAATTATAAGCAAAGTCCTGCGCAAATGAAAAAGAAAGATTCTTTACCGGACTGCCCATTACAGTAGCCGACAGATAAGTTTCTGTTTGTCTGTAGCGGTCGTCGGTTATTCCGGAAGACTTGTCGTCATAGTCTCTGTTCCAACTATAGTTGAATTTTCCCTGTATCTGCATTTTCAGCTGTTTGTTCCATCTGTTTTCGTAACGCACTTGTCCGAAATAGTTCCTGTCGTACAGTCTTTCAGCTGAATAAGGATTGTCGTACACCACACTGCCCGGAAGACCCCTTTCTGAGTCGAAGAGATATGCTTTTATCTGTAAGTCCTGTCTGGAAGTGATGGCTGAGTAAAGATTGGCTTCAGCTCTGTAAGAACGTATATCGCTGTTGTTTCTTTTAGCGTCAATCAGCTGGCTTCCGTTCCATAATCTGAATCGGTAGTTGCCATCGGCCTGAAGATAATCTCCATAAAAAGAAATACCTGTTTTACTGGTTATTTTATGACTATACATTACAGAAGGATTTACCAGACCGAATGAGCCTGTCTTGAATGAAGCGTTTATATTGTATCTTCCTTTTTCCATATCTGGTCTTACAGTCTTTATACTGAGAACTCCGGCAGAGGCAAAAGCCTTTGCACTCTGGTATATATCATCCGACTGACCGATTGTAAGGGAAAGCTCTGATACATTACTCAGAGAGTATCTTGAGATATCTACCTGACCCGACTGGCAGTCGCTTATGCTTACCCCGTCGTATATCACTCCTGTATGCTGTGCTCCCATACTTCTTATGGAAACAGTCTTCAGTCCGCCTATACCTCCGTAGTCTTTTACATTAACTCCCGAGAAGTGTCTTACTGCTTCGGCTACATCATACACTCCCATACGCTCCAGCTCTGATTTTTTCAGAATCTGGAACGGCGACGTAGCAGTTATGGAGGGCGGAGTTCTTCTCACGCTTATTGTTACGTCCGGAATTTGATGTACTTTACCCGTAATACTGTCGGTGTATGCAGTCTGTGCCATTATATTGCCTGTGTTAATGTAACAGGATACACTGATGGCTGTAAGAAAGCATTTACCGGCAGATAATGTAGGCTCGATAAATCTTTTCATTCAGAATCAAGAAAATAAAAAAGTTTGCTTTGCAAATAAAACTTTGTGATGTATTATAGGATTCTCATTCACAGAAAAGTTCGGATAAAGAAAGTAACATACATCGCAAATAAATATCCGGTCTTTCTTTCCTCGAGAAAGACAAGCATGAATATGTTTTGCAGGTCTTCTGACTTACTCTGGATTTGCTTTGCCTTCCCATCTTCATTATTAATAAAATGACATAAAAGATAAATGACATAAATTAATAAAAGACAGTGGCCATGAGGTAATCAAGCAATCCTTTGATGGAGATTACAGCAGCGGGACTGTCCGGGATTTTCACCCGATTCCCTTTTAATCCGAAGCCTGTGGCTTAAGGCTTTGCGGAACAAAACTGTACAAAGATAAGTAAAAGTTTGAAAACTCTGTTTAATAAAATGTTAATTGTTGGTTCTTGTTCTGAAATGAATATATACGGAAGGGATTGCAGAGGTGTGGTATGATTGTTTTAATATATTTAATGCCAGATAAATCCTACATTTTTTTAATGAAGATTTATCTGGCAATGGCTTTATAATTAAAGGTTTATCAGTATAACAGGAATCCTGCTATACCACACAGAATTATGAGCATAATGGGATTTGCCTTGAATTTGTGTGAGGCTATGAATACAGTTGAGAATATCAATATGCTTATTATTACTTCCTTGGTGTCTGTACCGAAATTTTCTCCGTTCATCAGTACCAAGGCTGCCGAGGCCAATAAGCCTACCACACCGGGACGGAGTCCGTCGAACACGGCAGCTACAGAAGGATGCTTCTGATACTTGAGGAAAAACTTGCTTATTAATATCATTAGAATGAAGGAAGGAAGTACAACGGATATTGTTGCAATTGCAGAACCTAAAATTCCAATGGCATGAGAGTATCCTGCATTAACAACAGCTGTATAGCCAACGTATGTTGCTGAGTTTATTCCAATCGGACCTGGAGTCATCTGGCTTATTGCCACAATATCGGTAAATTCTGATGAGCTGAGCCAGTCATATCTTGTAACCACTTCTCCCTGAATCATGGACAGCATAGCGTAGCCGCCACCAAATCCGAAAAGTCCGATTTTGAAAAATGTATAGAATAATTGTAGAAATATCATAAGTAGTTTTTATCTTGGTTTAATTGTTATTTTTCTGTTTTATCAGAATCACGCTGTGTAGTTTCCTTATTGGGCTTATTCTTGCAGATAACTCTTCCGTATATATATCCTCCTATACCAGAGATTATAATAATATATATTGGTGAGAATCCCAATAACCATATAAGTAATGCCGAAACTACAGGTATCCATATGTTGTATCTGTTTATTCTTGCCGATTTTGCCATCTTGAATGTTGGCGCTGCAATAAGGGCTACAACTCCCGGGCGTATGCCCTTAAATACCCTTTCTACAGGTTCCAGATGTTGGAACTGCCTGAAAAACAATGCAATGGCAAGTATTATCAAGAATGAAGGAAGTATTGTCCCTAAAGTCATGAAAAAGGCACCCCAGAATTTTTTTAGCTTATATCCGATAAATATGGCTATATTAACTGCGAATATTCCGGGTACTGTTTGTGCCAGTGCCAGCAGATCGAGAAATTCCTCCTTAGGTATCCATTTTTTTTTATCCACAATTTCGGCCTCTATTAATGGAACCATAGCGTATCCTCCTCCTATGGTAAATATACCTATACGGAAGAATATAAGAAAAGATTTTAAATAAAAGTTCACTTTGCTGTCCAGTATTTAAGTTAGTTAATAGTACATTTATAGTACTTTCTTATAGTCTCTCAAAAAAGGGCATTTCAGACTTGCTCATTTGTAATATTCTGTTTCATGTAGGTACTTGGCGGCATACCGTAATATTTCTTGAATGTATCAGTAAAATATTTTGGATCGGCAAAACCGAGCATGTCTGATACCTCTGATACGGTATACTTTTGTGTCCTGAGAAGTATACTTGCTTCTTGCATTCTGATATTCCTTATCAGATCGGCCGGAGCTTCACCAGTAAGAGCCTTTATCTTGTTGTAGAAACTTGTACGGCTCATGTTGACCGCTGCACATAATGTATCTACATTCAATCCCTTGCCTAAGCCTTCTTTTACCAGTGTAGTGACTTTCTGGATAAATTCATCATCCAGTTTTGACATCATTTTTGGAGGTTCTACAACAGCCATGTTTTCATTAACTTCCTTGTCGAAACTGCTGTCTGCACCTGATTGGCAATTATTGTTAGAGTTATAGTCTTTATTATTCACAACCCCGGAATTTATACTTGAATTTATATTCATTTCCTGAGCTTGAGGTATAGATTTAATCAGAGTCTGTACTTTCTTTCTGATGAAATCCCGGTTTTCTATAACATTACTTATATTAGCTTTGAGCACTGTTATGTCGAAAGGTTTCACTATATATAAGTCGGCTTTTATTTCCAATCCTGCAAGTATATCTTTTCTGTCTCCCAATGCTGTGAGCATAATGAATGGAATATGGCTGGTTTCAACATTTCCTTTAATCATCTTGCACAACTCATGTCCGTTCATTATAGGCATCATAACATCGGATATAATGAGATCTGTCTGGCGCTTGCTTATCAAATCAAGTGCATCAGCTCCGTTTTCGGCCCCTTGTGTATGGTATGTGTCCGATAAAGACTGAATCAGGAAATTCCTTAATGCAGTATTATCTTCAACAACAAGGATATGAGGCGCATTCTCGGGTAATTTTTTCTCCTGATTATCCGAACTCATGTTTAAAGATTCATTATCGTGCAAGTTTATTCCGATAGATGACTCATTCATTAAATCGGAAATAGAAACTTCCTTTTCTTCTATAACATTTTCCTTATAAATATATCTGTTGCTGCGTATTGGGAAAGAAAGGTGGAATGTTGTTCCCTTGTTTTCCTCACTGCTGAATGAAATCTTTCCCTCATGATTTTGTATCAGACGCCATGTTAGTAGCATACCGATTCCGGAGCCAGTAATCAGCTGGTTGGTAGCATTACTTCCCCTGAACAGATATTTGAATAATTTCTTCTGGTCTTGTTTTGATATACCAATGCCTGTATCTGTGATGGTAATCATCCAGTAACTTTTGTTATGATATGCCATAACACTTATTGTTCCGTTTCTTGGAGTATACTTCAGTGCGTTTGATATCAGATTTCTAAGAATAGAATCCATTTTGTTTCTGTCTATCCATACATCTAATGTCTCAAAATCGCTGTGGTACTCAAATTTAAGTTCTTTTTGTTCTGCATAATGTGTAAATTGTTGCAGATAAGTCTTAAGGTATGAGTTCAGTTCGTATTTGCTTACTGTTACCTGTGAACTGTACAGTTCCTCTTTCTGGAAGTTCATAAGCTTATTTGCAAGTTCAGAAAGATTGTCTGTATTCTGGATGGCTAAGTTTATGTTCATAAGTCCTTCCTCTGAAAGCTGCTCGTTCTTTAGAATTTCTCCTAAAGGTGCTTTTATCAGAGTAAGAGGTGTACGAATATCATGTGCTGTATGCATGAAGAAATTAATTTTTTCCTGTGAAGTGCGACGGTCTTTCTGTATCATCTTATATCGTACTAAAGAGTATGCGGCTCCAACTATTATCAGAGCATACAACAGGAAAGCCCAGAAGGTAAGCCAAAATGGTCTTCCAACTATAATCTGGATGGAACGTTCTTCAAGAAGTTGTTTGTTGTCTAAGAGCATGGCTCTCACTTTCAGGGTATAGTTGCCTGGTGAAAGGTTTGTATAACGTATTGTATTGTTGTCACTTGGAGTTGTCCATTCATCGAAAAAGCCTTCAAGTTTCCAGCTATAGTAGATATTTGAAGGATTATCATAGTTGACAGACAATACATCCATAGAGAATGTGTTTTGGTCGTAATCGAGTTCAATTACAGATGTTTCGTTAAGTAGTTTTTTTAATGGAGATTCAGGTTCGTTGGGGTGCACTGTGCGGTACATGATACTCAGATTGTCGAATATCATCTGATTTGAAAACTGTCGTGGCAGCTGCATGCTGTCGGGCAGTATTATAACACCTT
>JAXEBI010000134.1:0-76144 GCA_034094155.1 Phocaeicola sp. | reverse complement strand
ATAAAGAAATAATCGTAAAAAATACAATAAGTATATATGGTCTTATTGTTGTTTATATGATACTTATATATCTGAATAATAGAGACTTACAAGAGAAATATTATGTTATTTTCTTGCATTGTTCCAAAATAATATTTTTATTTGCATCCGAAAACCTAATAGTTCACTTATGGAAGATATTAAAACTCCTTTAGCTAACAATCATATATCAGTAGACTGTGTCGTGGTGGGGTTTGACGGTACCCAACTCAAAGTTCTTCTTCTACGCCGTATGGGTGAGGAAAGTGGTGAAGTATTTCACGACATGAAATTGCCCGGAAGTCTTATCTATATGGATGAAGACCTTGATGAGGCAGCCAAAAGAGTGCTGAACGACCTTACCGGTTTGAAAAATGTGAATCTCATGCAGTTCAAGACATTCGGGTCGAAAGACAGGACAAAGAACCCTAAGGATATACACTGGCTCGAGAGAGCAGAAAAGGCAAAGGTAGAGCGTATTGTTACAGTTGCCTATCTTTCACTTGTGAAAATAGACCGGGCACTCAACAAGAATCTTGATGATTTTCAGGCGGAGTGGGTTGCCTTGCAGGATATTAAGGATTTGGCATTCGACCATAATCAGATTATATCAGAGGCTATGGTATTCATCAGACAGTATGTGGAATTTAATCCTTCATGCCTTTTTGATTTGTTGCCGCGGAAGTTTACTGCACTTCAGCTTAGAGTACTTTTCGAACTTGTATATGGCCGGCAGATAGATGTGAGAAACTTTCATAAGAAAATCTCAATGATGGAGTACGTAGTTCCCCTCGACGAATATCAGCAAGGTGTGTCGCACAGGGCTGCAAGATTTTATCGGTTCGACAAGAAGATATATAATAAGCTGAGAAGATAAAATTGAAAATATATATACATAGGATAAAATATACTCATAAGATAGAAATATACATTTTAAATAGAAATATACATTTTAGATAAAAAGATAAATACTTATAAGATAAAAATATACACATAAAATTTAAAACTATAAGAACATGTATTTATTGGGATATGACATAGGAAGCTCATCGGTTAAGGCCAGCCTTGTAAATGCCGTTACAGGTAAATGCGTTTCATCGGCCTTCTTTCCGAAGACAGAAGCAGCGATAATAGCAGTAAGACAGGGATGGGCAGAACAGGAACCTTCAAGTTGGTGGGAAAACCTTAAACTGTCCACTCAGGCAGTAATGACAGAGTCGGGAGTAAGCCCAGAGGATATAAAGGCAATAGGAATATCTTATCAGATGCACGGACTGGTATGTGTTGACAAAGACCAGAATGTGCTTCGCCCTGCGATAATATGGTGCGATTCAAGAGCAGTGCCATACGGAAGAAAAGCTTTCGAGGCTATAGGAGAAGAGAAATGTCTTTCACATTTGTTGAACTCACCCGGCAATTTCACAGCATCCAAGTTGGCCTGGATAAAGGAAAACGAGCCGGAAATCTATTCAAGAATCTATAAGATAATGCTTCCCGGCGATTATATAGCCATGCGTCTTACCGAAGAGATATGTACCACTGTATCAGGCTTGTCGGAAGGAATGTTCTGGGACTTCAAGAACAACTCTTTAGCCGGTTTTCTGATGGATTATTATGGCTTCGACCGTTCCCTTATAGCTGACATAAAACCTACATTTGCAGAACAGGGTAGGGTTACAGCTATGGCTGCTGCCGAATTGGGACTTAAAGCCGGTATACCTGTGACATACCGTGCCGGAGACCAGCCAAATAACGCTTTATCTCTTAATGTGTTCAATCCCGGTGAAATAGCATCTACAGCCGGTACTTCAGGTGTGGTTTATGGAGTCAACGGTAAAGTTAATTTCGATTCCAAATCGAGGGTGAATACATTCGCTCATGTAAACCACAGTGAAGAGCAGACCCGTCTTGGAGTTTTGCTTTGCATCAACGGAACAGGCATTCTGAATTCATGGATAAAACGTACAGTAGTGCCCGAAGGAATATCATATTCCGAAATGAACGACCTTGCAGCAGGAGTGCCGATAGGTTCTGATGGAATAAGCATACTGCCATTTGGCAACGGAGCAGAAAGAATGCTGCAAGACAGAGAAGCCGGTTGTTCTGTTCATGGCATTAACTTCAATCTTCATACACGAAATCATATTATCCGTGCTGCTCAGGAAGGCATTGTGTTTTCTTTCAAGTATGGTATCGATATAATGAAAGAAATGGGAATGGATGTACATAAAATCCATGCCGGACATGCCAATATGTTCCTGAGTCCGATATTCCGCGATACTCTTGCAGGGGTGACCGGGGCCACTATCGAACTGTATGATACCGACGGTTCTGTGGGTGCCGCTAAGGGAGCAGGCATAGGTGCCGGTATATATAAGGACAATAATGAAGCTTTCGGCACTCTTGAAAAACTTGCGGTAATAGAGCCGGATATCAGGAATGCGCAGGCATACGCGGATGCTTACGGACGTTGGGCAGATTATATCACGAAAATATAAATTCAGATATATAAATTCAGATAGATATATAAATTAGGTATAACATTAACATTTAAAATTTAGAATATTATGGCAACAAAAGAGTTCTTTCCTGGTATTGGAAAAATCAAGTTCGAAGGTGTAGAAAGTAAAAATCCAATGGCTTTCCGTTATTATGATCCTGAAAAGGTTATAATGGGTAAGAAAATGAAAGATTGGTTGAAATTCTCTATGGCATGGTGGCACACACTATGCGCAGAAGGCAGCGACCAGTTCGGTGGTGGTACAAAAACATTTGAATGGAACAAGAATTCCGACAGAATACAGAGAGCTAAAGATAAAATGGACGCAGGATTTGAATTCATGCAGAAAATAGGTATTGAATATTATTGTTTCCATGATGTAGATCTTTGCGAAGAAGCTGAAACAATCGAGGAATATGAGGCCAATCTTAAGGAAATAGTGGCTTACGCAAAACAGAAACAGGCTGAAACAGGCATCAAGTTGCTTTGGGGTACAGCCAATGTGTTTGGTCACAAGCGCTATATGAACGGTGCGGCTACAAACCCTGATTTTGATGTAGTGGCACGTGCAGCTGTGCAGATTAAAAATGCTATTGACGCAACCATCGAACTTGGTGGTA
Organism: Phocaeicola sp.; assembly: GCA_034094155.1. GTDB lineage: Bacteria > Bacteroidota > Bacteroidia > Bacteroidales > Bacteroidaceae > Phocaeicola. Next base: position 73,006 of record JAXEBI010000134.1, on the reverse strand, counting down.
TGAATTATGTATTCTGGGGCGGCCGTGAAGGATATATGTCTCTGCTTAATACAGACCAGAAACGTGAAAAGGAACATCTTGCCCAGATGCTTACTATAGCACGCGACTATGCGCGCAGTAAAGGCTTTACAGGTACTTTCCTTGTAGAACCAAAGCCTATGGAACCAACCAAACATCAGTATGATGTAGATACTGAAACGGTTATAGGTTTCCTGAAAGCTCACAATCTTGACAAGGATTTTAAAGTGAATATAGAAGTGAACCATGCTACACTTGCCGGTCATACTTTCGAGCATGAGCTTGCAGTGGCAGTCGACAATGGCATGCTTGGTTCTATAGATGCCAACCGTGGTGATTATCAGAACGGATGGGATACAGACCAGTTCCCTATTGACAGTTACGAACTTATTCAGGCCATGATGCAGATTATCCGTGGCGGTGGACTGGGCAATGGCGGTACCAACTTCGATGCCAAGACACGCCGTAATTCTACAGACCCAGAAGATATTTTCATCGCACATATCGCTGGTATGGATGCCATGGCGCGTGCTCTTGAAAATGCAGCTCGTCTGCTCGAAGAATCTCCTTATAAGAAAATGCTTGCCGACCGTTATTCTTCGTTCGATTCAGGTAAAGGAAAGGAATTTGAAGAAGGAAAACTTACTCTCGAAGATGTAGTTGCATATGCAAAACAGAATGGAGAGCCAAAACAGACAAGCGGCAAACAGGAACTTTATGAGGCTATCGTAAATATGTATTGCTAAAAACAATGTATTATAGTAGCTTATATTGGCTCATAATGTAATATTAAAGTTATCGGCACACTATATTTTATTTAATCATAAAATATGATGTGCCGATTCTATAATTAATCTTACGATGGTTACTTCTTCACAGCAGCCTTTATCTCCGGAAGTACTTTCTGGATTTGTGAAATACGGTGAGCGTCACTTGGGTGCGTACTCATAAATTCAGGAACATTGCCATTTGAGCCAGCCGACATCTTTTTCCAGAAATTTACAGCTACATCAGGATTATATCCAGCCATGACCATAAATACCAGTCCCATATAGTCGGCTTCAAGTTCGTGTGTCCTTGAGAAAGGAAGCATAACCCCATATTGTGCACCCACTCCATAAACTGCACCTGCCAGGTTCTGTATCAGAGCACTTTTTTCTGAAAGTGATTTAGATAGAATCTGAGCTCCATATTGCGCCGCTACCTGTTGGCTCATACGCTCATTACTGTGTTTAGCTACTGCATGAGCCACCTCGTGTCCTATTACCACTGCAAGCTCATCGTCCGATGAAACCAGTTTCATAAGACCCTCGTATACAACAATCTTTCCTCCCGGCATACAGAATGCATTAACCTGACTGTCCTTTATCAGGTTAAACTCCCATGCGAAATTCTTGATTTCAGATTCCATACCGTTCTGGCGCAGATACTGTTCGGTAGCGGTGGCAATTTTCTGTCCCACACGCTTTACCATAGCAGTTTGCGAAGAGTTGGAAGATTTCTTGGCTGTTTTTATATAATCGTTGTATTGGGTAAGGCTGGCAGATAATACTTCCGAGTCGGATACCAGTAAAAGTTGTTTTCTTCCGGTCAGTGGTACAGAACCGCATCCGCATAGCAACAGAGCCGATAAGGCTGTGCATAGTATTAAATTCTTCTTTTTCATAAGTCGTCTCGTTTTTTCATTAATTCTTTTTCAGTTTCTGTTATATCATAAAGCATTTTCAGCATATGTTCTCTTATCTATAATCAGTCTAATTTAAGTTACAAATATTCACAAAATTGTAATAATACGCAATTTTTTTCTTAATTATTTCTACTTTTGCTATACAATTTTCATTAAAACTGCATTAGCTCAGAGCTATATTCATAAGAAAACACTGGATTATGTTTTGAGAAGCAAAGTTACAAGATATAATAATATAATCATGGGTATGTTAAGAAAAGTGAGACAAACACTTGCTTTAGTGTTTTTTGTATGTATTACATTATTATTCCTTGATTTTACGGGAACCATACATGCGTGGATGGGATGGATGGCCAAAATTCAGATTATGCCGGCCCTTTTGTCCGTAAATCTTTTAGTTATAGCAGTTCTTTTATTGCTTACTTTCCTTTTGGGAAGGGTATATTGCTCCGTGATATGTCCTTTGGGAATTATGCAGGACATTATTTCCAGGATAAACGGAACAAGAAAGAAAATGAAGTACAGATTTACTTACTCTCCGGCAATGACTTATGTAAGAAATATCGTACTTGTAATTTTCTGTGCTTCCATATTCCTTGGCTTAGGTTCGGTAGTCGCACTTCTTTCACCATACAGCTCTTATGGCAGAATAGCTTCAAATCTGCTTTCTCCCGTATGGAAATTCGGCAACAATATTTTAGCATACTTTGCCGAAAGGGCAGACAGCTATGCCTTTTATGAAACAGAAATATGGATAAAGACATTGCCCACATTCATTATTGCCGTTATAACCTTTGTAATTATTGCGATACTTGCATGGAGAAACGGACGAACATATTGTAATACCATTTGTCCTGTGGGAACTATTTTGGGATACTTGTCGAGATTCTCACTTTTCCGTATCGAAATAGACAGAGAAAAATGCAAGAACTGCCGCCTTTGCTCTAAGCAGTGCAAATCATCTTGTATTGATATTAAGCATCATAAAATTGATTACAGCCGATGTGTGGCATGTATGGATTGCCTTGATTCCTGCAAGCATGATGCCATTCATTATATTTACAGGTATGGGAAGTCTCGTAGTGTACAGGGACCACAGAGTGAGCCACAGAATGAACCTCATAATGATCTGCAGAATGATCTACCGAAGAACTCACAGACAAATATTGATATAAGTGGAAATTCACAAAAACAGGATATGGAAAAGAAAACAGAAGGTAAGCCTGTTGATACCTCAAGACGAAACTTCCTTACATCGGCAGTGATTGCAACTGTAGGAGCGACTGTAAAAGCTCAGGAAATGAAGGTAGACGGCGGACTTGCAACTATCATAGACAAGAAGGTGCCTGTAAGAAACACTCCTATATTCCCTCCCGGAGCATTGAGCAAGAAGAACTTCCTTCAGAAATGTACCGGTTGCCAGTTGTGCGTTTCCGTATGTCCTAACCAGGTACTTCGTCCGTCGACCGACCTCATGCGACTGATGCAGCCGGAAGTTTCATACGAAAAAGGATATTGCCGTCCGGAATGCACCAAGTGTTCCGAAGTTTGTCCTACAGGAGCCATCAATCTTCTCAGCATGGCCGACAAGTCGTCTACTCAGATAGGTCATGCCGTATTCATTATGGAAAACTGTGTAGCAGTGACAGACGGAGTAACTTGCGGAAACTGTGCCCGCCACTGTCCGTCGGGTGCCATAGAGATGATATACAGCAAGGAAGGCGACAATAAGTCACCACAGATTCCTGCCATAAATGTAGAACGCTGTATAGGTTGCGGTGCATGCGAGAATCTTTGTCCTTCCCGTCCTTTCAGTGCTATATACGTTGAAGGACATGAAAGACACAGAATGATTTGATTACAGATATGTTAATGTATTTGATAATATATCTATTAATATATTTGATTATAAGTAATCATCGTGTCTGCAAAAGAATGTTTAAGATTTGATTTGAAGTTGTTATATGGAAAAGAAAAATATAAGCAGAAGAGATTTTATAAAGATAGTTGGCATCAGCACAGCCACAGTTAGCGGCTTGTTTTACGGATGCGGCTCGAAAAAATCGGACGAAAGCACAGGAGCCAATCCCACCGGACCTGTTCCTCAGGGAAAAATGACCTACAGAAACTCCGATAAAGGCGATAAGGTATCATTGCTCGGTTACGGATGTATGCGCTGGCCTACACTCCCTTCTCCGGCAGGTGACGGAAACGTGATAGACCAGGATGCGGTAAACGAACTCATAGACTATGCCATGGCCCATGGAGTGAACTATTACGACACATCCCCTGTATACGTTCAGGGATGGTCTGAGAAATCTACAGGAATAGCTCTAAAACGCCATCCGCGTGAAAGCTTCTATGTAGCTACCAAGCTGTCGAATTTCTCCAACTGGACACGCGAGAATTCCATAAAGATGTACAAGCGCTCTTTCGAGGAACTTCAGGTAGATTACATAGACTATTATCTTTTGCATTCCATAGGCAATGGAGGAATGAAGACATTCAATGCCAGATACATAGAAAACGGCATTCTGGATTTCCTTATTGAAGAAAGAAAGGCCGGAAGAATAAGAAACCTTGGATTCTCTTTTCACGGAACAAAGGATGTGTTTGATGCAGTGCTTGCAATGCACGAAAAAGTACACTGGGATTTTGTACAGATTCAGTTGAACTATGTCGACTGGAAGCATGCATCGGGCAATAATGTAAATGCCGATTATCTGTATTCGGAACTCGAAAAGCGTAATATACAGGCCATTATAATGGAACCTTTGCTTGGCGGCCGCCTGTCGAATCTTCCGCAGCATGTAGTAGACCGCCTCAAGCAGAGACGACCTTCGGACAGTGTGGCATCATGGGCTTTCCGTTTTGCTGGAACATGGGATAAGGTACTTACTGTTCTTAGCGGAATGACCTATATGGAGCATTTGCAGGACAATATAAGAACATATTCTCCTTTGGTACATCTTACCGACGATGACAAGGAATTCCTTGAAGAAACAGCCCAACTTATAAAGAAATATCCTACCATACCATGCAACGACTGCAAATACTGTATGCCTTGTCCTTATGGAATAGACATTCCGGCTATATTGGTACATTATAATAAGTGTGTAAACGAAGGTAATATTCCAAAGAGCAGGAAAGACGAAAACTACGAAGAAGCCAGAAGGGCATACCTTGTAGGATACGACAGAAGTGTTCCAAAACTGCGTCAGGCGAGTCACTGTATAGGATGCAACCAGTGTGTAAGCCATTGTCCGCAGGATATAAAGATACCACAGGAACTGCATAGAATAGACAGATTTGTGGAATCTCTGAAACAGGGGAATTTGGAATAACAGACAGAATAATTCAGAATAAAATACAGAATATATTGAAATAACAGACATAATAATATAACAGAATATCGAGATACATGAACTGGAATGGAGATATGGCTTCTCTCAGAAATGAGCTTGAAAGCGGAGGATGGTCGTGTGTGATAGGTAAAAATTCTGAGATGCGTACTTTCAGCAAAAGAGGAGTAGCCGACTTGCATTATCTTCTCAAATCTGAATCCGACTTTCTGTACAATTCATATATAGCCGACAAGGTAGTGGGAAAGGGTGCTGCTGCACTTATGGTATTGGGTAAGATATCGAGACTATATACCCGCATAATAAGCACACCTGCATTACGGCTATTACAGAATTATGGAATAACCGTTGAATATGATACAGAGGTGGAATACATAGTCAACAGAAGCAAGACCGGACGATGCCCCGTAGAAACACTGTGCGACGGTATTGAATCACCCTCTGCCATGTTACCTCTTATAGACGAATTTATGCTTTTACAGAAAACCAAGGGGTAATACAAGGGTAATGTAATGTAAGGATTATGCAAGGATAATGCAAGCCATAAACAGCTGTATAATAGAATTAGGAAAAGGAAAATTACAATAAAAGACTTTGACCGGATACAGATTTCAGAAAATATAATCTGACCTGTATTCAGTCAAAGTCTTTTTTATGATAAATATTTTTTATAATGAGTACCTTCCTTATAACAAGTTTCTTCCTTATAATGAGTACCTTTCTTATAACAAGTACCTTTGATTAAAAGTATTAATTTTTCTCCTAAGACTTGTTTAAATGTTTTCCCTGAAGATACCGGTAGGACATGTTCTTCTAAGAGGCATCACCTCAATATCTTTTCCTACAATTATACCTTTGTCACGAAGTGCGGTTTCCACAGTTTTCAATGCAAGCTCAGGATGGTTATTATCCTTGCTGAGGTGACAAAGCCATAATTTTTTCAGATGTGCCGGGAAATTCTCTGCAAGGAAGTTAGCAAGCTCTCTGTTGCTTAGATGACCGTTTCCACTTGCAATCCTTTCCTTAAGATGAGTAGGATACGGCCCGTTTGAAAGCATGCTCATGTCATAATTCGATTCCATTACAAGGTAATCGGATATTCCTATATAATGCGCTACTGTAGGAGTAATTCTGCCCACGTCTGTTATGAAACTGAAAATCCTGTCGCATATTTTTATGCTGTAGCCTACATTATCTGTCGAATCGTGCGGAACTTCGAAACATGTAATCTCAATGCTGCCAATCTTCACTACCTCACCTTTTCGGATAAACCTCTTATGGTCTTCATCAAGCTTTTCTGTCATACAGTAACTTCTTTTTATGCCCTCATGAACCTCAGGGGTGGCAAAAACAGGAATGTTATGTTTTCCGGCAAGATGTCCCACTGCCTTGATATGATCTGCATGATCGTGAGTTACAAACACAGCCTGTACATCCTCCAGTTTCAATGAATGTTCCTTGAATATCTTTTTTACGGTTCGTATACCTATACCCCCGTCAATTAAAATAGTAGTATCTCCATTGCTCAGGTAATAGCAGTTGCCGCTACTTCCACTGGCAAGACTTAAAAATCTTATATCCATATTATTGTGTTGCAATTTATATTCATTTGTTTCTGCGGCTTAATTGTAATTTTCAATGTCTCAGAATGGCGTGAACCGGGATTTCTACTCTCAATTTCCACTCCATAAAAACAGAAACGTCTCGCAAAGTTACAAAAATTAAGTCAAACTTCCTCGTAAAGTTATCCCAACAGAAGATTCTACCTTCAGAATTTTGCTCTTCTGCTGTTGTTTCTACATAAAGCAATCTGTCGGGATGGTATTGATTATGATATTAAGATTTCGTTTCAGTTGCGTTTAAACAGAATATAATTATAATATTTCGTCTAATTTCCATAAATTTGCATCTGTGTGTAAATTTTACAACTGTTTAATTTAATCAATTATCACAATAATAAATCATGAAGCCACAATTTCTTATAGGAGGTGCAACGATGTGCAGCGGAAAGACAATTTTCGCTATGGGACTGCTCCGCGCCTTAAAGAAAAGAGGAATAAAGGTACAGCCCTATAAGTGCGGTCCGGATTTCCTCGACCCTCAATTGCACTGCATCTCTTCCGGAACAGATTCCGTAAACCTGGATTTATGGCTTTCGGGCAGAACACATTTGCAATATATCTACAATAAATACGGAGACAAGTCCGATGTTTGCGTTATAGAAGGAAATGCCGGACTATACGACGGGTATCGAAGGATGCAAGGCAGCAGTGCCGAGATGTCTAATTTGCTTTCGGTTCCGGTGATATTGGTGGTAAATGCAAGAATGTCGGCATATTCTGTTGCCCCTCTTTTATACGGATTCAAGCATTTCAGACCGGTGGCGAGAATTGCCGGAGTAGTATTCACTCATGTTTCTTCGGCGGTACATTTCTCTCACCTTAAAGATGCATGCAGCGATGCGGGACTAAGTTGCCTGGGTTACATTCCATACGATGAAAGTTTAAAGTTGCCGGCAAAGCACTCTTCACTCACACAGACAGCACGGCTTGAGATAGAAGAGGTAATAGAAAAAGCCTCATCATACGTGTGTCAGAATGTCGATATCGATAAAATTCTGAAATCGTGTACACGAATATTCCCATGTGAATATACATTGCCATACACATCCGATGTAGAAGAATTTTCGGCTGTCAGATTCCTTAGCCAGCATAAGAAAATGCGCATAGCTATAGCTCGCGATGCTGCCTTTAATTTCATTTACAAGGAGAATCTCGACAAATTATCCGCTTTAGGAAATATCCTGTTCTTCAGCCCGTTATACGGCAAGGATATGCCTGAACTGAATCCTCAGATGGATATCTTATACCTTCCGGGAGGATATCCGGAGCTGTTTGCCAGACAGTTGCATCGCCGTAAATCCTTTATGGAGCAGTTGAAACAGTTTGCCGATTCGGGAGGGCGTATCATAGCCGAGGGAGGTGGAATGTCACTTCTGTGTAATAGCCTTACCGTAAGAGACGGAGGAACAGCATATAAGATGAGTGGTGTATTCCCTTTCGACTGTTCTATGTCTGAGTCGCGCCATATTTCAGGATACCGTATGGCAGAAAGGAGCTCTTGTATCCTGAAGGGGTATGAAACAAGATACATCAAACTGTCTTCTGATACCTCTTCTACAGAACCTGGGCGTGAGGAAATTTCTGCCACTACCGTGAGCAATACCAAGGGAACTGATGCCATGACCCCGGTTTTCCGTTATAAGAATGTAATAGCCGGATTCACTCACTGGTATTGGGGAGAAATAGAGATTATGTCATTATGGAACAGCTGATTTCAACTGATTTCTGTAGATTTCAGCTGATTCCTGTAGACAGCTGCAGATTCCTATATATAGCTGCAGATTCCTATATATAGCTGCATATTCCTGTAGACAATTGCAGATTCTTGCAGATTTCTTTAGCGCTCCTTTTGATAGGCTTGATAAATATTTCTAATATTTCAAATATTTCTAATAAGATAAATAGACAAATATTACAAATATGATGTTCTACAGTATGCTATCTTTTCAGAATAATGATAGTAACGGCAGATATTATAAGAATTATACCTATAGCAATGTATAATGAAAAAGCCTCGCCGAAAACAGCTATACCCACTATTACAGCAGTAACGGGTTCCATAGCTCCTAATACGGAAGTCTGTGTGGCCCCGATATTTTTAATGGCTTCTATAAGAGCCAGGTTAGATACAACGGTCGGTACCAGTGCCAACATAATGAGATTTCCGGCGCTGGCCATATCTGGAATAGGGCGAAGGTTGCCAGTGGCCGCCATTCCGGCAACGAGCATCACTGTACCAAAGAAGAACACATAGAAAGTCAGTCTGAGTCCTTGCAGACTTTTGCTTTTCTTCTGACCTACTGTTACGAGATACAGAGCGTATCCCACAGCCGACAGTAGTACAATTATCACACCTGTAATATTAGTTTCTCCCTGTGAATCGGAGTGCGACAGTGCATATACTCCACATATAGCCAGTACTATGGCCAGAGTTCTCCATAAAGAGTTCTTTTCATGAAAGAAAACAATCATAAGCAGAGTTGTTATAACCGGATACATGAAGTGTATGGTTGTTGCAACTCCTGACGGCATGAAATTATATCCCCACAGCAGGAATACTGCCGACATAAGATAAAATACCGCCAACAACAGCAGAGGTGGCAGATCTTTTCTTTCTATGGCAAACGAAACATTTCTTATTTTGAGCATTATAGCCAATGATATTGTGGCGAAGATGAATCTGTATGATAAAACATTCATGAAATCCATCCCGTTTTGCATTACTGGTATGGCAAATAAAGGTATAAGACCAAATGAGGCAGATGAAAGTATGCCGTAAAATAATCCGTTAAGTTTGTTCATTCTGATTGTGATTTTTCTGATGTTGATTTTATAAATGATTTTTTTAATAATACTATTAAGTGTTATCAGGGTGCAAATTTATATAAAATCGGGTAAATAATCAGTCTTGACTTGTAATATCAGTTGTGTCCAATGTCTGTTTAAATGAATCAGAAAATCTTAAATAATCCTTTATCATTATCATAGTTTTCCATATTGGGACTTATTGATTTTTTCTTTTTGCCAACACCAAAATTCCATGAAACACTTAATGCAAAAGCATGATCTTTTCGCTTAATATGATAATCTGTTTTATGATAAACTATACTTCCTGGTATAGTTTCATTTGAATATTCATCCTTTGTAAATGGGAAAAAACACTGAAGTCCCAAATTAATCTTTTTGTATCTATATCCTAAACTTATATATGAAACTTTTTCTATTCCGGTTTTATAAAGACCGGATAAAAATGTTCCTCCAAATTTCTGGAGAACATCAATAGAGAAATTTTTATAATATGCCGAAATATATAGAGAAATCGGATATGACCAATAACTGAAAGAATTGACATCTTTTGAAGGTTGGAATACTTGTTGGTAAGCTCCTATACTTCCACCAATGCGGAGAAAATTCCACGGAGTATAATTTAGATTGATTTCTCCTCCTCTCCGTATATCTTTTTCTGCATTTGCTGTTTGAAATAATATGCAATCATCTCCATATTGATAAGAATCGAATAAACTGTTCTTATTATAATCATAAAAGAGGTTTGCAGATAATGAGAATTTCTTTAAATATATGTCATAACTAAAGCCCCATGATTGTAAGTGAGAGTTCTCCAAGTCCTTGTTGCCTGTCTGATAGAATTTGTTCATTATTAATATTCTTGCTTCAGACATCTGTAACATATCAGGCATTTGTGTGCTTGAATTATATGTTAAACGTATGCTGTTGGCATCATTTATATTATAGCCAATCATGAGAAGTGGCGTGAATATCAGATTGTTAAATCCATTATCTTTCAATCGTGTATCATAATTCGCACCTAAGCTAACACGATACATCAGTGATTTTATTTTTCCACTAACTTCACCATAAGCATAGTGCTTTTGTGTATTTATGTCCTGTTTGTTTTTCTCTTCAGATATTGTATTTTTTAGTTTATTGGTCAAATAATTGAAGTGTCCTCTATATCCCAGAGATAAATTTGCGTTTGAAAACTTATGTTCGTAAATAAACTCACTGATAAGAGTTTTTTTCTGATTGTCTATGTACATTTTATCTTCAAAACCATTAGAACCACTTTCTGTTGAATGTGTTTTTTGATCATTATCAAAATAACTACCAACCAGATTGAATGATATTGAATTATTCTTGTGTATAATCTTGGAAAAATATATGTCCAGAGTTGGTACTACTGTTTGTGTTTTATCATTTAGAAGTCCTGTACGTCTTTCCTGTATATCATTTTGTATAAATGAAATATTTTTATAAGCTTCCAGATTTCCATTAGATGTATTAGCTATGGTTCTTATCTGAAAATCATAATTATTTTCTTTACTTATAGAATAGGTAAGTCCTATATTATGTTGATGTCCCCAAGATTGGCTTTCGCGGATATAGTCGTAAATATATTGATTGTTATCAGTATTATAATTATAATATCCTGATTCCCAATCCTTAATGTCTCGTTTCATGTTTATGTGTGTACCATAGTTGAGAGTAAGTTTATTGTCTCCTTTTATGTAAGAAATACCAACAGAAGCATTAGAAAACATTTGTCCAAGTGTTCCATAGATATTACCGCTCCAACCAGTATCCAATGATTTTGTTCTGACATTTATTACACTCTCTGCATCATTTATATACCGCATAGGTGGTACATCATAAATTTCAACATTTTTAATTTTATTAGCAGGAATTAGTTTCAAATCATCATCTGTTGCTTTTACTCCGTTTATTAAAATAAGAATAGATTTACCATTTATTGCAGATAAAGAATTGGTAGCTTTATCAATATGTAAGTTTGGCAATGTAGCGATAAGTGCACGTCCATTTTCGGCTTTTTCAATTTGAATGTCAGAGAAAGTATAGGCTGTCTTATCTATACTCCGTACACTTCTTTTCCCTTGAACAATAACTTCTTCAAGCGAATTATTGTCTATTTCAAGGATTATATTTTTTGTAATGCTTTTATTTATGACGATTGGAACTGACAGAGTTTTGTAACCAATATAGGATATTTTTAAAATATAACTCCCTGGTTTAATACCTTGGAGTGAATAACTTCCAGACAAGTCAGATGCACTTCCTTTGACTATAGTAATTGTATCATTGGAATTAAAAAGCGCAATGTTAGCGAAAGGAATGCTCTCTTTTCTGTCATCAGTTATTCTTCCTTTGATATTAAAGTTCTGACTATATGCAGATATTGATAAACATGTGACGATAAAAAAAGTAAAAGTTTTCATATTAAATCTTTAATATAATATTCTGAGTAATAATTTTTAAGTTGAATTTATCATGCTGTAAGCGAAATCCAATATAAGATAGTGGTTGGATTATAGAAATTTTATACTTATTTTTTATTCATATTTTTCAACAATCCCATCTTTCTCATTTGATGCACTGTCAATTCCGGATCATAAATCACATCGCATCCTGCTGTTGTTTTAAGAACCTTAATATATGTTTCAATGTTACCTGCACCAATTTCATCTCGAAGTTTGTTCAAATTCTTTGCATCTTCAACCGGCCAAATATAGATAATTTGTTTACCATTCAAATTTGCTGTATATGATTGTGTCCCATACCTTTGTGGTTTACCCTCTTTCATTTTTATTCTATCTGTAAGAATTGCAAAATCATTGGCACTTATAAGTTCTTTTCTTGCAGCTTCTTTCATTATCGGAAGATATTTTTTCTGGAAATCCAGATCTGCATGATCAATAATCAACCATATAGCCTTATAGGATCGCGATGATAAGCCTTCAGGAAGACCTTCCCTTAATATTGAAGCTAAAATGGTTTGGTTTTCATTGTCAATTTTTTGTGTCTGTTCTTGCAGTAACATAAGAGAATCTATTACAGTAGCTGGAGTGTCATTGACTCCTATATTGTTCAACTTGTTAATTAGGTTCATGGAATGTACTCTGACTGTCTGATCACTTTTATATGCTTTAGATAACAGAGAATCTATTTTTTGAATATTCTGTGCATTCAACGGTATATTGAATGCAAACAGAATGGATAAACATAAAACTATATTTTTCATTAAGTTCACCAATTTACAAAGATTATACGATTCTGTTTTACAATACGAATTCAATTATTTTATGGCAACAAATTTTCATTTTCACTTTTGACATATTCATTAAAGAAATCAGTAATGACTTTCATAAGTTCGTCATATACTATTTCTTTTGCAATACAGTCTAATATTAATGTTTTTTATGTATCAACTATATTATTGTTGTTATATATCTTATTTATAAGATACTTGTCTTAAGTGGTTTCTTTGATTTTATCATATTCAAATCTGTTTCATGATGATAGAAGTTGGATAAACACTATTGTCATAAATTTATTTAAGGACTCCTTAATGAATAGACATCATGTTTTTCAACGTTATGACTCATGTCTATATCCAAGTCATATGGCCCTGATTTCATGTACCAATGGATTGCCGTTAGGATAAGTTGAGAATTTTTCTTATTAGGCAGAAATGAATCAGGTGTTGTATCTGTGTTACCGAAACCTTCTCCATTGTGAAACAGATAGATTGGAAGTGTAGTTACGTTTCTTCTTTCACATATTTTCTCAGTACTTTTATTTGTTTGGAGTATAAAAATAGTGAATAAGACTGAGAAAAAGAAATTTTATTATGGAATTTTTATGTTTGTTACGTACATTAAATCTTCAAGAATTAATCTTGTTCTTAATTATGTTACTCTTTTTACTCTTTAATATTTATTACCTAATAATGGATATATTAAAATATAATTTAGAGATGCTGGCTTATTAGTTTAAATAACTAATATAATGTGGTTTTGTATTACGTACTTCGTAAACATATGTTGCATATTTTGTGATTTTTGTGTTAAAGTGAAATATAAAATATATCGGTAGTTCTGTGAAAACAGGCCTATATGTTATATGATTCTGTTTTATAATTGATAATTTAACAATTAAAATGTGCTTAAAAGTTAAATATTAATCGAAAGGAAAGAAAAATAATTAACGGAAAATGAATAGAAGAAAATAAAAAGTACGGCCAAATCTTGTTTAAAATGAAAGTAAGTTTTATAAAAGATGTGGCCGTACTTTTTTAAAATCTGGTATCACATGCATTAAATCCCGATTTGTCCTCTTTTTTATTCTATTTTGGATTCTCAAAGATATAAATTCATAGTATTAAAATGAAATATACTTCTGTTGTTTTGGTGTGTATAATGTTTGTTGTTCTTCCTTTGATAATTACATATTTCTTTAATTGCATGATTATTACGGATAAAGTGATAATCCGTCAATGTCTCAGAATCGTTTTTTTATGTTCAGATATGGCCTTGGGTGCAAATTATGCCCTCAGGAGAGTACAGCTTTTAACTTTTTGTACTTTCCAAATATTGTAGAACTTGTAGCTGCAGGCTGAAAAGTAGAAAGTGCCGTATCTTTACTCATGTAGAGTAAGGTACGACACTTTAATGTTAATATCAATAATATCATTTTTTATGATAAATCATTGAGATATTTCCTATACAATTATACAATGCTATTTGATAGAATAAAAGACAAAGATAGGGTTTCCATCTTCGCTTATATTCTGAAGTTCAGATGGTATGGAAACAGAAGTATTATTCTTATATACTGATAATTCATAAGGTGTTATTACTTGAATAAGTTTATTGCCGGAAACTTTACCCCAAATAGGGAATCCTTTATAGCTGCGCGTACCCGACATACCTTGAAGTAAATTTATTTCAGCCATTTTAATATATTCTTCGGGCTGAATACACTTCTCGACTTTGCATGTACCATCTTTTTTATTTATTTCGGCTACATGATTAATGTGATTAAAGCGAAAACGAAGGTAATAGTTATTATTGGTTTCCATAATATCGGTTATTACCATATCGTTCTTATCTTCCAAAGTGCGCATAGAAGTTATGTCGGTAATATCCAATGCACGAATAATCTGTCGGTCTGAATTATCTAACTTAACAGAAAAAGCCGGTTCTATCACATCGCTTTTAATACGATAAATAGTATCATTCGCTCCACACTTGAATAATATAGAAGAATCAAGTTCTGAATATACAGCAGCTATATCTGTAGTAAATCCTGTCTTTTCTCTCGGGAGTTTTGACGAATAAAACATTTTATTGTCGGTCTTTACCGGTTTGCCGTCCCATGTAAATATTCCCATGCCAAAACTGGTTTCACCAAATGGAGAGAACGGGAAAGAAACAGCTCCAACCTTATTATCAGACAATTCATAAGAAATGATACTCATATAATCATGATGTCTCTTTTCTATAAATTCTCCTTCTGTGGTGTATACCCAAATATCCTGAACATCAAATAGATAAAGTCTGTTATTCTTTTCGTCAATTTGCATGTTGCATATTGCACCGCTAAATTCCCCAGGTCCCTGTCCCTGGTTAATTAATGTACGGATAAATTTACCATCACGGCTGAACAAAGCAATACGCATTTCTTTGTTGGGAAGAACATAAATATATTTTTCAGAAACTACAAAATTCGCAACTCCATCAATTAAAGAAGCATTATCATCTGTAATTTCGAGTGGAACATAGCTGACATCTTTAATTTCATTAGCCAATCCGGTTACAGTAGTTTTATTCACTCCCTCCCTTAAATTTGCATTTATAAAATCCTTGGTTGAATTATCAGGACTGTTT
Organism: Phocaeicola sp.; assembly: GCA_034094155.1. GTDB lineage: Bacteria > Bacteroidota > Bacteroidia > Bacteroidales > Bacteroidaceae > Phocaeicola. The sequence goes on along the minus strand of JAXEBI010000134.1, from coordinate 57,615 downwards.
CCGCATGCGGTTAGGAATGCGAGAGATACAAATAGAAAAATATTCTTCATAAGTTTAGATGTTCATTATTTTAGTTTCCTGATGGTATTCATACCACTTCATACCACCCAATACTATTATCTTATATATCTTATTATCTGTTCAAATTATCACTGTTTCAGCATTTCCTTTATGCTGCCCAATGAACTGAGCAATGAAGTAGCCTCATATGGCATATAAACAGTCTTATTGTCTTTGCCGCTGGTCATCTCCTTAAGGGTTTCTATATATTTCAGAGCGAGCTGGTAAGTTGCCGGATCAGAATTAGTACCCTTTATAGCTTCTGCCAGTTTTTCTATAGCTTCTGCCTCAGCTTTTGCTTGCAGAATTTTGGCTTCGGCTTCACCCTGTGCCATAAGAATCTGAGACTCCTTCTGAGCCATAGCCTGATTAATCTGTGCCTCTTTTTCTCCTTCAGAATATAGAATCTTTGAAGTCTTGTCACCTTCTGCCTTAAGAATCTTGGCACGGCGTTCACGTTCGGCCTGCATCTGCTGTTCCATAGCACGGCGAACACTTTCGGGAGGAGTTATATCCTGAAGCTCAACTCTGTTAACCTTTACTCCCCATTTGTTTGTGGCCTCATCAAGGACCTCTCTAAGACGCGAATTGATAGTGTCGCGTGAAGTAAGAGTCTCATCAAGTTCAAGTTCGCCGATAATGTTTCTTAGAGTGGTCTGAGTCAGTTTCTCAATAGCATTAGGCAGATTCTCTATTTCGTAAACAGCCTTAAACGGATCGGTAACCTGAAAGTAAAGAAGGGCATTTATGCTTGTTGTAACATTATCCTTGGTTATTACACTCTGCTCGGGAAAATCATAAACCTGTTCGCGCAGGTCTATCACGTCCGACATACGTATTACTGTGTGTGAAGTTCCGTTTACGCGGGTTACTACATAGCGTGTATATACTTTTCGCGGTCTGTCGAGAATAGGCCATATTATATTTATTCCCGAAGAAAGTGTACTGTGATACCTGCCAAGTCTTTCTATAACTTTAGTTTCTCCCTGACGTATTATTTTCAATCCCTGAAATGCGAAAACTATGACAACAAAGGCCAGTAAGCTTACAATTATTAATGCTCCCATATTTTAAAAGTTTAATGATTAATATTTCATCTCAAATTTTTCTTACAGTAAGAATAATACTGTCAATTCTGATAACCGATACTCTTTCGCCTTTCTTTACCGGTTCTCCATTTTCGGATACAGCTTTCCAGCTGTCGCCATCTATAGTTACTCTTCCGCAATTTTTCTCAGGAATGATATCCTCTTCCACTATTGCAGTTTTTCCTATTAATGCATCCACACCGCTTTTAGGGTAGTTTTTCCCTTCTTTCATTACAAGTCTTTTTATTATAGGCCTGATGTAGATGAAAGAAATAAGTGTTATAAACGCGAAGATTGATATCTGCCACGCGAGAGAATCGGTAAAACATGCGGCTATAGTTGCTCCTAAAGCTCCGAAACTGAGGCAGATGGCTGCAAAGCCAACAGTGATAATCTCTACAAATACCAAGAATAGGGCTATAGATACCCAAATTTGCCATATTTCCATAGTTGAGTTTTTAAGTTTAAATTTTATGGTTTGTTTTTTATCCCGTTATGTGTGTTATAATTTTTCCTGTTTATTATGATTCGTTTGATTAATAGCTTTATATTATCAGATTTATGCAAGTCTGTAGCCAACTACTGTCGGGTATTCGCAAATATAATATTTTTTGTGATAAAATGTACATAATAGCTTTATATTGCATAATAGTTTTATATAAATTTAAGTAAGCATCTAAAAACAGAACTTGTCATATAGGATAAGATATCCAGATATTATTTCTTTACGTATGAATAATGATGAATGAAGAAAACAATTGTCTTGTAATAATGCTATGTCTTGTAATAATGCTATTTGTGTATTCTCAATTATATATTTTTTCTGATGCAATGTAAATTCCTTGAAAAAATCATCGGCCATACAATAAATCTCTGTAATTTTAGACACTGGAAATATAGCGGTAATTATTGTTGACGAAAAGAAACTGATTGCAAAATTGTAAATGCATAATTTGTATTTTATTATGAGCTATAAGATTTAGTAAGTAATTTATTTGACAAATGAGGGTGTGTCATTTATTTTTACCCACCCTCATTTGTCATTTTTGTGGAAACGGGTTTTGCGGATGTCTCTTTTACTCGAATTTCACCCACATGTCTGTAAAATTGATAATCATCCTATCGAACTTTGTCATTACTGGCAGTCCTAAAAGCATCTCGTGTGCTTCGCCCTGTATGGAGCCTTCCATTGAAACGGTAGCGGAGTCGGAGCGTAGGGTCTGTCCGCCGATATTGTACTGCATGTCCTTATAGCAGACTTTCGAATAGCCTACACCTCCTGCACCTGCATAGCGTATTGTGTCGGAAGGTGTTACTCCTTCAAACAGGTTTCTGTTCTTGTCATAGTATTTGAATGTATGGCCACCATAGGATGCGCCAGTATCCAATACGGCTTCTATATTGCTGTCTGAAGCATAGTCATAAACATTTACTACAAAGGCATTTGCAGCATCACGGTACATGTTCGGGGCATAGTCTGGTTTTGGAGATGGCTCTTTCGGAACAACCAGACACGATGATGCGAAGTCGAACCATATTTCCCCAAGAGGCATCATGGTCTGGCTGCCTAATACGCATTGAAGTCCTGTTTCACGCATCTTTGCATCAGCTTCTGCATTGCCTGTTGAAAAGTCAATAATCTGGAAAGGCACATTCCTGTAGACTATATCCCCAAGTTTTATCGAGTCAGCTATGGCAAATCTGCTTGCTATGGTAGTAACGCCTTTCAACTTGATACCTGCCGAGTCAATGGGTGTTATTCCCAGTTCACTTGCCATTTCATGTGACATGACGTTCACACCTGCACCTGTGTCATAGTTGAAACGCACTTTCTTACCGTTGATTTCAGCATCCACAGATACCGATACCGGATCTTTTCTTTTTCCGGAATGATAGACAATGGGGATGCTGACATCCTTCTTAGGTTTTTCAACCTTGAAACCTCCACATCTGGCCAGAACATTGTACTGCTGTTCCAGCTCCACGAAGCTCATATCGGACAGTCCTGCCTGTTTGCAGGCTTCGTTGTAGGCGTGTAATATCTGTCCGGCATATTCAGGATAACCAGAACGTGCAGCGTCATCTGCCATGAAATACATCAGACTGCCAACACTGCCTCCAAGTTCTGCTTGATATTTTTCCAGCAGGATGTTCCCATAGTGCAGAGCTGTGTCGGGACGGTTGAAGAAGTGTGCGATAAAATATTCAGACAACGGCCTGAGAAATGGTGTCTGAATCTCCTGCCCATGTGCATCGTACAGTTCTTTCAGTTCATGCCATGACTCGCTGTTCATGGCCTCGCCTATGCGTTCGTCGATGGTCTGCGCATGAGATATGCTGCAGAAGAATAGGGTGGTTATTACCCCGAGGATCTTTCTTTTCATAATCATAATACCATTTGTTATGTAGTGAGTTTTATTTTATTTGCACTAAAGTTACTAATATTTGCTTTTATACACATCATCGGAATTGATTTCCTTGTCTTTCTCTAAAGGTATTTAATTAATTATTTATTTACCTAAGTCTTGATACAGTTATCCTTAATTTATTAATTCCTCCGCTTCAGTGCCTTATATTTCCGTTTCAGTAAGATTGATATTCCGTTTCATTTATTTAGAAGATATTTTTGTGCTGGAAAGAAGAAGCATAAGTACAGATATTTATATTTTCTTAAATTGGTGTACGAAATAATTCTATTGTTTAATATAAAATATACTTTGATGGAAAAATTAAGATCATTGATTATGGTGGTTTTCGGAGTTACCTGCCTTTGTTCATGTGGCGACAATAACTCAGATTCTGCTGAAATTAATAAGATAAATGTTGTAAAGGCAGAGAAATCGGATGAAAACCATAACAGAAGTTATTCTTTTATATCACAGCCTTACAGAGTGACAGACCTCTCTTTCAGGGTTGGCGGACCTGTAAGTAATTTTGAAGTCCAGAGTGGTAGCTTTTTTCGTAAGGGGGATATGATTGCCGCTATAGACAACCGTGATTTTCTCATAACTAAAGAAAGGGCAGAATCGGAACTCTTTCAGAAAGAGGCCGACTGGAAACGTATCTCGAGCTTGTATGAGAAAGACAATATTTCTGAAATGAACTACATAAAATCGAAAACTGATTTCGAACGAGCCAAAGCCAATTATCAGGATGCTGTTAATGCTCTTAACGATACAAGACTTTATGCACCTTTCGACGGGTATGTACAGTCGGTCAATATAGAAAAATTTCAGGAAGTAAGTCCGGCATATCCGGTTCTTACATTTATCGATATCTCTAAAATTAAAATTGAAGCATATATTCCCGAAGAGGTTGCTATAGGTTTCAGCAGAGACAAGAATATAGAATGTAAGGTGAAGTTCAATTCTATAAGCGACAGGGAGTTCTACCCTTCGGATGTATATGTAAGCCAGAGTACTTCGGATAATAATATATCGTATCTGCTCACTGTAATACTTGACAATAAAGACAATAGCCTTATTGGTGGAATGACTGGAACGCTAATTGTTTCTCATCTTACTTTTTCATCAAATTCCTCAGTCGCGTGTGTTGTTCCACGGGCTATTGTTTGCAATAGTGTTGAAACCGGAGAATATGTGTGGACAGTTAAAAAGGGAAATAATGATGAGGAAAATTATGTGGTCAGCCGCTGTCCGGTAAAGACAGGCAGAATCCTGAAAGGTGATATGGTAGAGATTATCTCTGGTATAGATGCCGGTGATATGGTGGCTTCTACAGGACTGTATTCGCTCACTGATGGCGAAAAGGTTGACTTGTATTAATCTGATAATTATCTGATAATTACTCGATTAATATCTGATTAACTTTTGATTGATATCCGTTGAATATCCGATTAATATCTGATTAATGATTATAATATCTGATAAATGATTAATAATTAATTATCAATAAGATGTATATTAAGTTATTGTTGTTATGATAAATGCAGTAAAATATTTTTTACGGAATAAAGCCTTGAGCTGGCTTCTGCTTGTACTTATATTGGCAGGAGGAGTATATTCATACCTCACAATGGGAAAACTTGAGGATGCTCCGTTTACTATCAAGCAGGCTGTGGTTACGACATCGTATCCGGGGGCTTCTCCTTTTGAGGTGCAGCAGCAGGTAACTGATGTGCTTGAAGAGGCTATACAGTCTCTTGGAGAGTTGTATTACCTTAAGACAGAAAACAGAGCGGGACTTTCCAAAATTACGGTATATGTAAAGAAGGAAATCCGTGCCAATGAGATGCAGCAGTTGTGGGACAAACTCCGCCGAAAGGTAAACGATGCCCAAAGTAAGTTGCCTGCAGGGGCCGGTCCGTCGGTTGTGAATGATGATTTTGGTGATGTGCTCGGTGTGTTCTACGCTTTGAGCAGTGATGTCCATTCTTACAGGGAGATGGAAGATTTCACAAAAAAAATCAAGAACGAACTTTTGGGTGTCAAGGACGTGGCAAGGGTAGAACTCTTCGGTATTCAGAAACGAAGTATAGATATAACCGTAAATCCGTCGTTGCTTTCTCAAAGTGGACTAAGGATAGAGGATATTTCCAGGGCGTTCGAGAAGCAGAACAAGATTGTTGATGCCGGCGGACTGGAAACATCTACTGCAAGGCTGAGGGTAAATGCTGAGGGCTCGTTCAGCAATATCTCTGAGATAGAGAATCTTATGGTTGTGTCTTCTAAGGGTGAGTATTTCAGACTTGGCGATATAGCGGAAGTGGCCGAAGGATACGTAAGTCCGGCGGTGAACATGATGAAGGTGGGTAATGTGCCTGCCATAGGTATAGCTGTTTCTACTGTATCGGACGGTAATGTGGTTGAGATGTCGGAACTGGTGGCCGAGTGTATGAACGGTATAAGAGAAACCATGCCACAAGGGTACTCGCTCGATGTGATTTACGACCAGGGATATGAGTCGTCTGTGGCAAACGACGGGTTTGTGATTAATCTTATCCTGTCGGTGGTAACCGTGGTGTGCGTGCTTCTGTTCTTTATCGGACTGAAAAACGGATTTCTTATAGGAAGCGGACTCGTGTTCTCTATTTTCGGAACACTTATTTATATGCAGGCCACAGGAATAGCCTTGCAGAGAATGTCGCTTGCTGCTATTATCATTGCCATGGGTATGCTGGTAGATAATGCCATTGTGGTGTACGATGCCGCTCTGGTGAACATGCAGAGAGGTATGCGCAAGCGTCCGGCTATATTGAATGCCGTTTCGAGCACCGCTGTTCCGTTGCTTGGTGCCACACTTATAGCAGTGCTTACATTTATGCCGGTGTATCTGTCGCCTCATATTACCGGAGAGCTGCTTTCTTCATTGTTTATAGTGATAGCAGTATCATTGTTGCTTAGCTGGGTGCTTGCTATTACACAGAATGTGTTTTTTGTACAGGAGTTTGTTAGGCGTCCGCGTCCGGATGAACTGAAGGGTGAGTTGTTTGGAGGCAAGTGGTACAATCGTTTCAGAAACTTACTGCATTTTGTTATAAAGCGTAAATACTATGTGGTAACTTGTCTTATAGTACTGCTGCTTATATCTGCATACGGATTCCGCTTCATACCACAGCAGTTTACTCCGTTACTGGCCAAACAGTATTTCTCGGTTGATATGTGGTTCCCCGAAGGAACAAGTATCAAGGAGTCCGAACGTCAGTCGGTGGTGCTTGCCGATATTATTCGTCAGAAGGAAGGTGTTAAGAAGGTATCTACTTACATAGGGCAGACTCCTCCAAGATATTATCTGGCAAATGCAGCTTACGGTCCGCAGCCTAATTATGTGCAGTGTCTTGTTGAGGCCGATTCGCCCGACATGTCGCGCAAGTTGCAGAATATACTGTATACCGAACTTCCGGGAAATTTCCCGAATGCTGTGGTGAGAGTAAACAGTTTTGAAATCAACAGTATTCCGCAGGCTCTTATCGAGGCTCGTTTTTGTGGCGATGATCCTGCTGTACTCGACTCTCTTACTTCGATAGCAATAGATATAATGAAGAAGAACCCTAAGGTGCTTAATGCAAGGAATGAATGGGGTAATATGGCAATGAATATTTCTGCAGGGTATAATCCTCTGAAAGCCGGACAACTTAATATAGGACGTGCCGATATGATGAATTCTGTTAAGTCGGTAAACGACGGGGTAGGAATAGGTATCTACAGAGATAATGAGAAGAAGGTTCCTGTATTGCTGCATACCAAGGGTGGTGATTCCTGGGACTATAATTCATTGTCCGACCTTCAGGTGTGGAACGGAAGCAATTCTGCGCCGCTGGGACAGGTGACAGATGATATAGTAACAGGCTGGGAGTATCCTCTTGTAAAGACATACAACCGTGAGTTAAGTATGGCCGCACAGTGTGACGTGAAACGTGGGTATACCATGAAAGAGGTGCATTCTGAAATCAGGGAGGAAATAGAGAATATTGAACTGCCCGAAGGGTATACTTTTTTCTGGGACTCTCAGTATAAGGACCAGAAAGAAGGTATGGAGGCTCTTGTAAAGTATTTCCCTCTGGCTATTATATTGTTGGTGATAATCCTGATAATGCTTTTCGGAAACTACCGTCAGCCGTTGCTTATTTTCCTTATGCTGCCTTTGTCTCTTATAGGTATGGTAGTGGGACTGCTGGTTACTGGCTTTGAATTCGGATTCTTCTGTATTGCCGGATGGCTGGGACTGTTGGGAATGATTATCAAGAATATAATTGTACTTATAGACGAGATAAACGCCCAGGTAAGATCGGGTGTGGATTCGTATACTGCTGTGGTGGAGGCTACTGTATCGAGAGCACGCCCTGTTCTGATGGCTGCACTTACAACAGTTTTCGGAAGTATACCACTGCTATTTGACGTGGTTTTCGGTGGTATGGCTGCAACAATAGTTTTCGGTCTTACATTTGCTACAATGCTTACTCTGCTTGTTACTCCTGCGCTGTATGCTATTTTTTATAAACTGAAAAGAAACAGTTGAGGAAGTAAGGGAGTAATTAAAGGAATGGCAATGAGAAAATATTCCAAGAAAATAATTAACTTTACAAAACAAAGGAAATGAAGCTTACTAATATATTTGGTTTGACCTGTATGTTCAAGCCTGTCAGTTCAAAGAAAATAGCTTGCGTAAAGAATATAGTTTGTGTATTGTCGGTAATTTCTTTCCTTACTGTATCCAGTGGAGAAGTATCGGCACAGCCGGGCAGCCTGCAGCAGAGTTACAGGGAAAAGGTTAAAGAATATAGCAAGGAAATAAAGGCCTCAGGTTATTCAGTTTCTGCCGGAATGGAGAAACAGAAGTCGGCCAAGGCTGATTTCCTTCCGTCACTGAGTGGAAATGCCGATTTTCAGTATACAGGTAATGCCCTGCAACTGTCGAAGGAGATTCCTTCGCTTGGGGTGCCTGTGGAGTTTACCGGAAGAAACAGCAAGTATGGAGCTTCGCTTACTCTTGCACAGCCTTTATATACCGGTGGTGCCCTGAAGGCTGGATTGGGTAAGGCTACTGCCGAAAAGGAGATGGCGGTAAACGAGTCGCAGCGCGTTACCAATAATATCTTGTATGATGCCGATACTTATTACTGGAATAAGGTGGCACTTGATGAGATAAAGAATGTTGCGCTTGAGTATATGGAGTCTGTTTCGGCGCTTGCCGATGTAGTGAAAGGCAGAGTGGATGAGGGGTATACCGACCGTAATGACCTGCTTATGACTCAAGTCAAACTCAATGATGCCGAATACAGATACATACAGGCCTGTAACAAGGCCGAAGTGGCACGCATGTCGATGAATTCCTTTTCGGGAGTTCCTTTCGATGAGATTATAGAAACAGATACTATAGTCCAGCCTCTGGCCGATGAGGAGATAGAAGGTGATTATTTTACATCTATCTACAGCAGACCGGAGCTTGATATTGCCGGAAATCTTGTTGAGATAGAGAAATATAATTCCAGGATAGCTTCTTCACGCTACTTGCCGAGTCTGTCGGTTGGGGTAAGCGGAAGTTATTCTTCTCCGGGATATGACTTTATGAAAGATATAGACCCCAATTATGCTGTGTATGTAAACCTTAGTGTACCTATCTTTGAGTGGGGAAAAAGGAAGAATACACGTAGAATAGGTGAGTTCTCTGTAATGAAAGCCGAGGCCAACAGGGATAAAATAGCTGATGATATCCGTCTTGAAATCGAGACAGCAAGATATTCTTATACTGAGTCTGTTTCGAAGGTGCTTCTTACGGAAAATTCTCTCGAAAAGGCAGAGGAAAGTGAGAATCTTGCCAAAGAGAAATATCTTGAGGGAACTGTTTCTATAGTGGAGGTGATAAATGCTCAGATTTATCATCAGGATGCCAAGATAAATTATATTCAGTCGAAACTGGATGCCCAGATAGCCAAAAGTGCTCTGCTCAGGGCTATGGGTGTGATAGATAAGTAAAAGTATAAGTAAAATAATGAAAGTATAGATTAAAAGAAAAAGCATAATTAAAAGTAAATATATAATTAAAAGTAAATATATAAGTAAAAATAGGCTTGTGCCGTAAATTATAGAGTAGTTGATAATAAAGTATTTAGTATTTAGTGTATAGTGCATGGTGCATAGTGCATAGTGCATAGAGTATATTATAGTGTATAGAGTACATTGAATAGTGATTAGTATATAGTAATTATAAATTATATCTGAATTATGGGAAGTAACAGTGGAATTTCAAAAATAGTGGCTTGCGTTAAAGATTTTCTGAAAAGATATTTTTGGGATCTTATTTTGTATTTCAGTCTGGGTTGCTTCTCATATTTCTTTATAATCCGTTTTTCTGATATACCTTTCAGAAAGCAGCAGCAACTGGTAAGCGTAAATATGTTTTTGGCTGTTGTCTTTCTGTTTTCATGCTTGGGACTGGGATTAAGGTATGTAAATACCAAACTTATGAGGTATTATCATTCTTATATCAGGAGTTACAGGTCTTTGATAATGGCCGTGGCTGTGGCTGCTCTTGTGTTGCTGATGTATAATTATCTTCTTATGGTCTCTTCGAAATGGCTCGCCGGACTGGATAATCCGTTTCTCGTAAAGCGCGGTGGACTGGGTGTTATTCTGATAGTCTGGTTTGTGGAGATTATCATTGTGGGGCAGTATCTGCTCAACAGGTTTTATGCCGAACTGATGAGGCTTCATAAAAGGGCAGAGGAACTGGAGGAGAGTACTGCCCAGGCCAGGTATATGGCGCTGCAGAATCAGCTGAATCCTCATTTTCTTTTCAATAATCTTAATACTCTAATTTCTGAAATCGAAGAATCTCCTATGAATGCTATAGAATTTACCCGTAATCTGGCCGACACTTACAGATATATTCTCTTTTGTCAGGGCAAAAATACAGTTCCTCTTTATGAAGAAATGAATTTTGTGGAGACATATATAAAACTTCATAAGGTGAGGTTAGGCGACTGCCTGAATATTGAGAATGATATAGATGAGGATTATATGGATATGTCGGTTCCTCCTCTTACTTTGCAGCTTCTGATAGAAAATGTAATAAAGCATAATGTTATTTCGGTTGGCCGCCCCATGACTATACGGTTGTATACCGAGCTTGTGAATAATGAAATGTGGATGGTGGTGTCGAATGCCGTCAGACCGAAAAAGGATATCAGAAGTTCGGGAAAGGGACTCGCAAATTTGTCGCAGCGGTATAATCTGCTTTATGGCAAGGATATAGTGGTGGAGAAAACTGGCGAAAATTTTGTAGTGAGACTGCCTATGGAGATAGAATGAGTTGTGTAATTTTTTTAGAAATGTACCTGAATATATAACTATGAGTAAAGTTAAAGCTGTAATAATAGAAGATGAATTGCCGGCAGCGCGACTCCTTAACAAGATGCTTGTGGGAATACGTCCGGAGTGGGATATTACTGTAATTCCTGGAACAATTGAGGATGCTGTGAAATGGTTTGATGAGAATCCGCATCCGGATATTATATTTCTTGATATCCAACTTACTGATGGGGTATCTTTCATTTTTCTGGAACAGGCGAAACCTGACTGTATGATTATATTTACAACCGCTTACGATGAGTATGCAGTGAGAGCCTTTACTGTAAATAGTGTTGACTACCTTCTCAAACCGATAAGCTCGGAGAGACTTCTTACGGCTGTAGAAAAGTTCGAGAAGTTCCATTCTACAATCAAGCAGCAGCAATTGCTCAATATAGAGGAACTCGTGAAGTCGATCTCACAGAAGAAGGAAAAACAATACCGTACACGCTTTCTTATAGCCGGTCCGAAAAGTTTTTATGTGGTGAATGTGAACGATATATCATACTTCTTTTCAGAAAACAAGATAACTTTCGCAGTTACTTCCGATGGCAGAAAGCATTCTGTTGATGTACCACTCAGCAAACTGGAGGAACAGCTTGATGCCAACCGTTTTATGAGAGTAAACAGACAATTTATTCTATCTGCCGAATCCATCCGTGGAATACAGAATTATTTTAACGGCAAGATGATTCTGGAAGTTGCTCCTGCATTCAGCGGCCAGATTCTTGTCAGTAAGGAAAAAGTCCCTTTACTTAAAAGCTGGCTTTCCGATTTCGTGTGAGTAATAATTGCCATTTTATCGTTTTCTTGCGTTTTCTCGCATTTTACATTTTACATTTTACATTTTGCATTCTGTATTCTGTATTTTGCATCTTGTATCTTGTATCTTGTATTCTGTATTTTATCTTTTATCTTTTATTTGTTTTATTCCTTTTTTTTGTTCTTTTGTTCTTATGTCTTTTTTTTAATTTTACTTTTACCATTTCTTTTGTCTTCATTGAAAAATGTAACTATATTTGTCCCACGAATGGAAAATTACAAGTGAAATATTGATTTTATGAACAAAAGATTACAAGAAAAAGCTTTTCGCTCTCTTACAGAAAGCGAAGTCAAGCAATTGGAACAACAAGGCTGTATGGCCGAATCATGGGGAGATATAAAGGTCACTGAGGGGTTTGATGCTTCAAAAGTTTTCAATTCCAGATTCTCGGGTAGTATAAGACTTGGAAATTTTTCCGGTGAGTTTACTCTTGCAGGTGGAATAAAGAAAATTTCCGGTATACGCAATGCCACATTGCATAACGTGACTGTAGGAAACGGTTGCTGTATTGAAAATGTAAAGAATTATATTGCCAATTATGTGATAGCCGACAATGTATTCATTGAGAATGTTGACTGTATGGTCGTCGACTGCCTTTCGTCTTTCGGAAATGGTACCCAGGTTTCGGTATTGAGCGAGACCGGTGGACGTGAGGTTATTATACATGATAATCTTTCGGCCCATGAAGCATATATTGCAGCTATGTATAGACACAGGCCCGACCTTGCGGCCAGAATGAAGGAACTGGTCATAAAATACTCTCAGGAGAATTCTTCCGATTATGGATATGTAGGGAATAACTCCGTGATTGTGGATACTGGATATATAAAGAACGTGCGTGTGGGCAGTTTCTGTAGCATAGAAGGGGCAGGGCGACTGAAAAACGGCTCTGTCAACAGTAATGAGTTCGATCCGGTACATATCGGTTATGGAGTGATTTGTGATGATTTCATAATTTCGAGTGGTTCGCATGTAGAGGATGGTACTACGCTTACAAGGTGTTTCGTGGGACAGGCATGTCATCTTGGACATAATTATTCTGCTTCCGATTCTCTCTTTTTCAGCAACTGCCAGGAAGAGAACGGTGAGGCTTGTGCTATCTTTGCCGGACCGTTTACGGTAACTCACCATAAGTCGACTTTGCTGATTGCCGGAATGTTTTCGTTTATGAATGCCGGCTCGGGTTCAAACCAGAGTAATCATATGTATAAGCTTGGGCCTATTCATCAGGGTATTATGGAGCGTGGAGCGAAAACTGCATCCGATTCGTATATCCTCTGGCCTGCACGTATTGGTGCGTTTTCTCTCGTTATGGGACGACATGTGGCTCATCCCGATACTACAAACCTTCCTTTTTCTTATCTTATAGAAGAGAAGAATACTACTTATCTTATGCCGGGTGTCAACCTCAGGAGTGTGGGTACAATTCGTGACGCGCAGAAGTGGCCTAAACGCGACAAGCGTAAGGACAAGCATCTTATGGATAAGATTAACTATAATCTGCTCAGTCCGTATACTATTCAGAAAATGTTTAAGGGAAGGGATATTCTTCGAGAACTGGCAAGGGTTTCGGGCGAAACTTCTGATACGTATTCATATCAGAGTGCGAAAATCAAGAATTCGTCGCTCAACAAGGGTATCAGATTTTATGAGACTGGTATTAATAAGTTCTTAGGAAATTCTGTTATAAAGCGCCTTGAGATTATCCAGTTTGAAAATGATGAGCAGATAAGGGAGCGTCTGAAACCAGATACAGCCGTGGGTAGCGGAGAATGGGTTGATGTGTCTGGACTTATTGCACCGCGAAGTGAAATAGACAGGCTTATTGCGGATATAGAGAATGGTACTCTCGATTCTGTAGATAAGATTGATTTGCGCTTTACTGAGATACATCAGAATTATTATACATACGAGTGGACTTGGGCATATGAGATGATGCTTGAATTTTATGGTCTTAAGGCTGATGAGATAACTTCTAAGGATATAATTAATATTGTAGAGAAATGGAAGGAGTCTGTTATAGGTCTCGACAAACAGGTATATGAGGATGCCAAGAAGGAATTTTCTTTGTCGGCTATGACCGGATTCGGTGCGGATGGAAGCAGAGAGGAGCAGAGACTCGATTTCGAACAGGTGAGAGGTTACTTCGAGAGTAATCCTTTTGTGGAAGCCGTACTTGAGCATATCAGAGTGAAAGGTGAACTGGGCGACGAACTTATATCAAGAATGAATAAGGTATCTTGATACTGATATGTTTCTTTAAAAATATGTAGTAGACATTATATCGAATAAGGTTTTAGGGAACTGATAACCAATAGCTCTATTCCTTATTCTGTATAAACTCTAGTATTGAGGAGTATTATTCAAGTCTCTATTGTAGAAGCGGAGTTTTTTTCTTATCTTTGGTAATAGCGGAAATAATTACATTTAAAAACAGAAATAACTGCATTTAAAACATACAGAAGATGGATCAGTACTTCGATTTTATATTAAGACTTGTTGTGGCGAGTCTGATGGGGGTTGTGATAGGTCTTGAACGTGAATATCGTTCTAAAGAAGCCGGTTACAGAACTCATTTTCTTGTTGCTTTGGGTAGTGCTCTCATGATGATTGTGTCACAGTATGGATTTAATGATGTTCTTAAGGCCGACCTTGTGAGGCTTGACCCGAGCCGCCTTGCAGCTCAGGTTGTGAGTGGGATAGGTTTTATCGGTGCCGGTACTATTATACTCCTTCAGAAGCAGATAGTACGCGGTCTTACTACTGCTGCCGGTATCTGGGCTACTTCCGGTATCGGACTTGCTATAGGTGCCGGAATGTTTACTATCGGTGTAACGGCTACTGTATTGTTTCTTATTGGTGTAGAGGTTCTGAATTACTTCTTCAAGGGAATAAGCCTGAGAAGCATGGTAGTGGAATTTTCTACAGCCAATAAGGAAACTTTGAAGGAGGTCTCAAATCATTTTATTTCTAAGAATTTTCTGATAAGTTCTTATGAAATGGAAGAAAAACTTGACAGCAATGGTGAAAAAGTGTTTTATATCAATATGATAGTGAAAGCAAAGAATATGAATGAAGAAGGCGTTCTGCTTATGTTGCTTCATGATTTTCCAGAGATAAAGGTACATAAAATAATGTAATAGAATCTCTGTATTAATTTCAATAAAACTTCTTGTGTAATACTGCATAATAATGATTAAGGGAAAAATCTATAGTTACGATGATGAGTTTAAGGCTAAGGCACGTGCTCATCAGTATGAATTCAGGGAAAATGAATTGAATGATTTCTATGATGAAAAGAATCCTCAAGTTATTTTAACGCCAGAAGCGGCAAAAAGAGGACTGATATTTTGTGATATATTTAGAGATTTGATTCGAACTAAAGTGAAATCATTTAAGGCTTCTGCTTTATTTTCAAATATGCTGAGAAGCGAGCATATTCCTTATAATATTTTCATTCCAATGGAAGAAGACTTAAATGCTACTGCTGCGCTATTCAATGAGATTATAGGTGGAGGTATATTAAAGATAAACCGCATATGTATTGAATTCGCTGGGAAAGGTGATAAAAGTGAATATCTGAATGACGGGACTTCTTTTGATACATTTATAGAGTATGTTTCTTTGGATGGTTCTATTGGTGGAATTGGTATTGAGGTAAAATACACAGAGAATGGTTATCCAATAGGTGCTAAGGAAAAAAATGATATAGAGAATGCAAACGGATTATACTATCTGCGAACAAAGGAATCTAATTGGTATGTTCCCTCGTTAGATATCCATTCATTTATAAAAGCCAACCATATACGTCAGATTTGGCGTAATCATATCTTAGGATATTCGATGTTGAGGAGAGGTGATATAAAGCATTTCTATCATATACATCTTTATCCGTACGGCAATAAGCATTTTAGGGATTATGCCATACCTGAATATAAATCACTGCTTACAGAGCAAGGTAAGTTGACATTCATAGATTTGACTTATGAATCTTTGTTTGATATGATTGGTACTAATTTTATACAGAATAAACATCAAGAGTGGTTGAGGTATCTAAGAAAAAGATATTTAGTATCTTAACAAGCTGTTTAAAATGGCTGATTTTTTCAATAATGACACTATAATTTCTTGTTGTAGCGACTTGTAATATTTGTAATACTTGTAATAATGGTTTTACTATGTCTTTTATGAAATGGATTAGAGTACTATCAGTTTGGTTATGTTTGATTCCATTAGCTGTTTTAAACGGTGGCTTTCGAGAGTATGTCTTAAATAATTATTTTTCTCAAAAGGAATCATTAGTTTTTAGTGGCATTATTCTTATTGGATTGATACTTATTATTACTAATTCCAATCAGCAGTTGAACTGCTGTATTTTTATAAGTTTAACCGAGGTCATTTAGACCTCAAAAAAGTTGTAAATAGTTGAAAATTAAGGGATAAAATACTTGCAAAAGTCCTTGAAAATCAGTAACTTAAAGCAAAAAACACCCCTATTTTTTGCTTGTTATGATTCCCAAGGACAAAGCTCTAAGACTTATAAGAACCTATATGTATATCTGCAATATGTACGAACAAAGTCTCAAATACCATTGCCAAAGATACAGCAATAATTCGAAACCGTTGTTCTCCGACGAGGAAATTCTCACGATTTATTTCTTTGTCGGTCATGAGCAGAAGTACACCCTCATCAAGGATATTCACAACTTCGCTAAAGAGTACCTACGCGACTGGTTCCCGAACCTGGTGTCCTATCAGACATTCAATTACCGTCTAAATAGGATGGCCGGTGCTGTTACGGAACTGTCCTCACAGTTGTTGAGCATGTTCAAGCCTTCTGACTGTCAGGAGGATACCGTCATTGTTGACTCGATGCCGATAATCACATGCTGCGGAAGGAACCGTACAGGTAAGGTCGCCAGGGATATTGCCGACAAGGGATACTGTTCCACCAAGAACCTGTACTATCATGGAATAAAGCTTCACATGGTAGGCTATCGAAGGAAAGGACATCTCCCGCATCCATGCCAGATCGCACTGTCACCAGCATCCGAGAATGACCTGAAGGTCTTCCAGAGCGAATGCATGCCGAATCTTTTTAACAAGAAGATCTTCGCTGACAAGATATACCGAAGCTGTGACTACTGGGAGCTGGAGAGACGCGATAAGGACAATGAGTTCTACGCTCCCGTCAAGTCCATCAAAGGGGCTTCCGAGGAAGAAAAGCAGAGAAGCAAGGCTGCAAATGACCTTTATTCTCAAGCCGTTTCTGCTGTCAGGGAACCCATTGAGGCACTCTTCAGTTGGATGAACGAAAAAACAAATATTCAAAGAGCTTCAAAGTGCCGCTCTACTTGCGGACTGCTAATTCATACGATGGGAAAGGTTGCCATCGCATTTTTATACCTTATTTTCAACTACTGATTCAAATAATATTGTAATGCCTAGTAGTAGAAAATCAGATGAGACAAAAGAATCCATAAATATAAGATGCCAGAAACTTCTCTCTCATGATTTCTTTAAAACTTTTCCTATCGTTATTGTTCCCTGTGGCCATTACATAAGGGATTACAAAATTAACTTAGAGGAAACTTTCAATCAGAGTTACCAAAGAACAGATGATGATGGAGAATGGATTAATGTTCATAGAAATGGTGATAGAATATTATTACATACAAGACATCTATCAATGTGTTCAAACAAGCTGATAGAACAGATTGCTAATCATATAGTATTATAATTTTTACCACTAAGTTCCTTTTCTTTTCAATAACAAAAGTACGAATAAAAAGTGATAACAGAAATATGTGGTAAAGTTGTTGGAAACAAGAAAAAAGTGTATATTTGAGGAAAAGCTATAAAGAAATTAGGTTTTAAAATAGCTTATCTGTTAATGTTTATTCTCATTTTAAAAATATGTGTCCTATGAATAAAGAAAACTCTTATTTAAGCCTTAACCAAGTTGCATTCATACTTGTTGTCAGTTGGTTATATACTTTTTTGACCTATTACATACCTTTTGAACAAGCCAAATACTCTCTTTGTGAAATTTATTCTTTTCAAGGAATCCCATTTTCATTACTATTGGGAGTTGTTTTAAACTACTACAGCAAAAAAAATCCTAAAAAGAAACCTTAATTCGTTACAAAAGAGATTGTATCTTGGAGTATTTTTGTCTGAGTTCCTGGATTAATTAGAATATATATCATACAGATTATTTTACGGCATGTTTGATTGCCATCTTTTTATTATTATTTGTTCATTAAGGATATTATGCCCGCAACCTACCGATAATGTACCTCTTTTTTGAATTTGTATAGTAGTTCTCTTTTATGTTTCAGATAATCTACCGGTTTGATGACTGAAAATGATTCAACTTTGTTCTTTGGGTTATGGTATGTCACTTCACAATCCATGTTCATCCAATGGGTTAAACGAGAAGTTTTACTATCTTTGCAGGTATATCGAATTAACATATAACTCAAATAAATTTTTTATATTATGACTTATACTTTTGAGATTTGTGCCAATTCGGCTGAGAGCTGTCTGGCAGCACAGGAAGGTGGAGCACACAGAGTTGAACTTTGTGCGGCTATGCCTGAAGGTGGTACTACTCCTTCGTTTGGTGAAATAAAACTGGCTCGCAAACTGATTGATATCCGTTTACACGTAATTATCCGTCCTCGCGGAGGTGATTTCCTTTATTCTCCATTGGAACTTGATATTATGGAGGAAGATATCTGCGCTGCAAGAGAAGCAGGAGCAGACGGTGTGGTATTTGGCTGTCTTACTCCCGATGGAGAACTTGATATGCCGGCCATGACAAGACTGATGAAGGCTTCTGAAGGAATGGCTGTTACTTTCCATCGCGCTTTTGATTATGTTAAAGACCCTAAGAAAGTTATGGAGACTCTTATAGAAATGGGGGTAGACAGAATTCTTACTTCGGGACAGCAGCCTTCTGCCATTAAGGGTGCGAATCTTCTGGCCGAGCTGGTGAAACAGGCTGACGGAAGAATTATAATTATGCCGGGATGTGGCGTAAACGAATCAAATATTGCAGAACTTGCAAAGATTACAGGTGCGTCGGAATTCCATTTCTCTGCCAGAGAAAACAGAGAAAGCCGGATGCAGTTACGCAACCCGGCTTTGTCTATGGGTGGACCGGTTGTTATCGACGAATATATTAATCCGGTAACGACTGCCAACCGTGTCCGTAATACTATCAAGTCACTTACAGACCATGTATAACGTGAATCATTTGTTCACCTAATCCAATGGTATAACCATCTATTTCGAATACTACGCGGTTGAATGTATCGCCTATGATAAATACAGGCAGATGACCGCCGTTATTCAGTTTCATGTTTTCGGCTATCTCCTTGCGTATCTTACCGTCGGTATCGATACCATAGGTGATAGTTGAAGGCAGATTAGGGAAGTCTTTTGGATTGAATTTCTTGTATGATTCTTCGTCAGGGAAGAGCAATACCATCTTACGCCCCCATTTTTCGAAATCGTCTTTCTTGATTTCTATGTCCTTGAGGGCATGATTTGTAGGTTCCTGACCAACTCCTAAAATTCCGACTACAAAGTATCCTCTGCCTGTGGTGTTGAGGATTGTAGTCTCTTCTTTTGTATCTACGGTCTGGTATTTTGATTCAGAGTTGAAGCTACCTATTACTCTTATTTCTTCTGCATTGTCGCGCATCACAAGCTCAAGATTGGTTGTCTTGCCTTCTTCTATAGTGAAGAATGTGATATTGCTCATTACACCTCCGTTAGCCATACGGCTTCCTGTTACAAGCATGTAATATCCTGTTTCGAGTGCTGTTCCGTTTTTAAGAAGTGATTCCCATGTAGTTTCATCGTATGGGTAGTTCAGCAACTTGAATTTTCCGTTTTCGTATTTTGAGATACTGAAATGAGAGTAATATTTAGGGTTCGACAAACGTGAAATAGGTTTGTAGGTAGCCTTAAGTGTACCTTCCGAAGGCTGGGATGAAACAGCCGCATCGAAGTTTACCTGTACTCTTTCATTGTTCTGCATGTAATATATGTTTCCGTTTACCTCGTCTTTCCATGCAGGAATATTAAGACTTCTTGCTGCTGCTACAAAGAATATATCGCGTGAATTGGCATCAACTACACGACTCTTCCATGTACCTGCCGGCGATGTTACTGTAGATCCTGTGTTAAGGTCGGTACGGATAGTAAGACTGTCTTTGCACCAGTTGACAAGCTGCTGAGGATCTTTCTTGAAACTTTCGGCAAGAGTTGCTGGAATGTTTTTCTGCAGATAAGAACGGTATGGTGTAAGAAGCTCGAGATCTATGCGTGGAGCAAGGATGTGCTTTACATCTGCATCTGCAGGTGTGTTGTACAGATGGTCTTCAAGTACAGAACATGGAGTGTCTCGAAGGTCTTTGTCGGATACTGTACTCAACAGTTGCATTGCACGTTCTCCCATTTGTTTCTGGGATGCGTTCTTAAGGAACTGCATTATTTCAGCATAGTTTCCTCTTGATTTGATTATATACTGCTCAACCTCTTCGGCGTTTAGCTTTACTTCTTCGGCAAATGCCTTAGACTTTTCTTCTGTAGGGAATGTTCCTACATATGCATTTCTTATGGCATCTTCTTCTGCCATGCGGCGAGTGTTCTCTGCACGCTGTTCTGGAGTAACTTCAGGCATCTTTGCATTTTCGGCAGGAGGGATAATGTCCATAACCTCTGTGCTGAGTTGTCCTTCTGTCATGTTAAGAATTACATCGGCTTCCTTGTCTTTGCCGAATGATATTTTCTTTATTCCGAACTTGTCGTTGTTTGATGCGATAACAAGCATGTCGCCAAGACCGGCTTTAAGAGTTGCCTGACCGTTGTTGTCGCTTGTCTTGTGAGATACTGTAAAGAATTCAGCATAGTTGTATACCTTGAATTCTACATTTGCACCGCTTACTGGTGCTCCGTTTTCATCTTTTACTATTACCGTTACAGGGGCACTTGTAGCATAATTGTCGATGATGTTGATTTCTGTATAATTGGCTGTTTGCTTCATTACGTCTTCCGGGCCATTATATGCGCCGAAAACTTTTGTGTGCATAAGCATGCCTCGGCTGGCTGGTGCATTAAACCATCCTAAGTTGAGTACAGGTTCCGGTTCGCATGCTCCAAGGAAGAACCATTCGCCGTCAACCCATGCTTCAACCCAAGCGTGGTTATCGTCGGTGTGTGCCCAGCGTGGAGTGTATACCTGGCGTGCTGGAATACCTACTGAACGTAATGCGGCAACAAGGAATGTGGATTCTTCACCGCATCTTCCGTATGCTGTTTTAACAGTTGCCAGAGGTGCGCTGGTACGGCTGTCGGAAGGAGTGTAGACAACCTTTTCGTGACACCAGTGATTTACTTCCAGTACGGCATCGTGCATTGACAAATCTTTTACTCGTGGCCATAATTCTTTCTGGAATACTTCACGTGCATTGTCCATATCTTCATTATTGATACGTATCGGAAGTACGAAATGACGGAAAAGAAGGTCTGGGATATTCTTTCCCCATGAAGATACCTTTCTGTTTTCAAGTGAGAGACGTACGTTTTTCAGGAAGAAATCTCCCGGGTGGTCGGCAATGTCGCTAATTGCCATGTAGGCGTAAAGAAACTGCATGGCTTCACGCTCTTCCTGAGTCATTTCCTGATTGAAGACATCAAACAGGTTGCCATGATTCATTACCTGCTGTTTTGCGGTAAAGTCGTTTTCTACTTTTGCGCGGAAATCTGCTTCCTTAATGAAGTGATTATCCGACGTACATGCAGAGAAGCAGCACGCTGCTGCCAGACTGATAGTGTAGATAAATTGTCTAAACATAAGTGTGTATTTAGTTAAAATTAATTTTCGGATAAAGATACAAATTTTGATTCTTTCGGGATAGTTTTTTATACAAAAATGTCCCTTTTAAAATCAGTTTTTGACTTTTTGGCTCTTTTAGATTCTAAAATCTTACTTAAAATGGGAGATATTTCTCATTTTTTTATAAAATACAAGGTCAATATTCTGAAACTCCGATTATTTTTCTTATTTTTACTTCGTTAAATATATTAACTATGCCGTTTGGTCTTATCGATTAATATGAAGTGTAAAAAATATATGATTAAGAAGAGTCTTTTAATTTTATTGTTTGGTTGTTTTTTTGTGTGTTCTTTGTTTGCCCGTGGCTATTCGGCTCATGAGAGTTTAAAACTGCACGAAGGCTGGGAGTTTTCAAAGGCTGGTACTGATGAGTGGCGCAAGGCTGTGGTACCGGGTACGGTTCATCAGGATTTGATTGCTCATGGTTTGCTTCCTGACCCATTTTATGGTATGAATGAGGATAAGGTGCAGTGGGTGGAAAATGAAGACTGGATTTACAGAACTTCTTTTAATGTAACAGATGAACAATTGGCAAGAGACGAAGCATCTCTGGTTTTCGAGGGACTTGATACATATGCTGATGTATATCTTAACGGGGCTTTATTGCTGAAATCGGATAATATGTTTGTGGGGTACAGGATTCCTGTCAAGGATGTGTTGAGAAAAGATGGCAACAAGCTTATGATTCGTTTCCGTTCTCCGATTAATGAAACTATGCCTCAGTGGGAAACCGACGGGTTTAACTATCCTGCTGATAATGATCATAGTGACAAACGTATGAGTGTGTATTCAAGAAAGGCTCCGTATTCATACGGATGGGATTGGGGTATTCGCCTTGTTACATCGGGTATTTGGCGTCCGGTTTCTCTTGAGTTTTATGATGTGGCATGTCTGAATGATTTTTATGTACGTCAGTTGTCTGTTTCCGAAAGTGAGGCTGATATTGAGAATAGAATCGAACTTGATGGTGTTTGCGATGAAAAGAAGACTGTAGAGGTTTCGGTTACAGCTACTTTCGGTAATGAAGTTGTGAAAGAAGTCAGGACAGTAGAAGTTGTTCCGGGAGAAAATTTGGTGATGATACCTATGAAGATTGTAAATCCTCATTTGTGGATGCCTAATGGCTGGGGAGAACCTTGTCTTTATTCATTTGTGGCATCGGTAAAGGCAGACGGAGTGGAAATCGCCAAGAAGGAACATAAGATTGGTCTGCGTGATGTCAAGGTTGTTAAGGAAAAAGATAAGGATGGTGAATCTTTCTATTTTATGGTAAACGGAAAACCGCTTTTTGCCAAAGGGTCGAACATGATTCCAAACGATGCTCTTTTGCCAAGGGTTACTTCCGAAAGATATGAACGTCTGATGGAGGATGTAAAATCTTCTAATATGAATATGATAAGAGTATGGGGCGGAGGAATTTATGAGGATGATGCATTCTATGACGCTGCCGACAGAAATGGTATTCTGATATGGCAGGACTTTCTTTTTGCATGTACTACTTATCCTCATGACCCTACTTTCCTTAAACGTGTATCTCAGGAGGCTGAGTATAATATAAAGAGACTGCGCAACCATGCTTCTTTGGCTATGTGGTGTGGTAATAATGAAATATATGAGGGAATGAGATATTGGGGATGGAAGGATAAGTATTCTGAGGAAATATTTAACGAAATGAAGGAGGGATATGATGCCATTTTCCATAAGTTGCTTCCTGAAATGGTAAAGACTTATGACCCTGACAGATTCTATATGCATGGTTCGCCATACGAAGCCAATTGGGGACGTCCTGAAAGTTGGAAAATAGCCGACAGTCACAATTGGGGTACATGGTACGGACAGAAGCCTTTTGAAAGTCTTGATAAGGAAATTCCTCGTTTTATGAGTGAATATGGTTTCCAGGCTTTCCCCGAAATGAAGACTATACGTACTTTTGCTTCTCCTGAAGATTACGCTCTGGAATCGGATGTAATGAATGCTCATCAGAAAAGTACTATAGGTAACTTCCTAATAAAGAAAACTATGGCTTTGTATTATAAGGTTCCTGAAAAGTTTGAGGATTTGGTTTATGCCGGACTTGTTCTTCAGGGACAGGGCATGCGACATGGTATGGAGGCTCACAGACGTAACCGTCCTTACTGTATGGGAAGTTTGCCATGGCAGTTGAACGACAGTTGGCCGGTTGTTTCGTGGTCATCTATTGATTATTACGGAAACTGGAAAGCTATGCAGTATCAGACTAAGAGGGCTTTTGCTCCTGTTTTAGTTGATGCCATTAAAGAGGGTGATGATATATGTTACTATATCATGTCCGACAGGCTGGACGACTTGAATGTGACTTTATCTTTGGATTTGATGAATTTCGACGGAAAGATTCTCAGAAAATTCAAGAAAGATGGTGTCTTGAAGGCTAATACCTCTGCTCTCTTCCATAAGGAAAAGGAAATTGATGCTTTGGATGGCAACAATCCTGCCAATACAATGGTAAGAATGATTGTAAAATCGGATAAGGGTGATATTCTTTCGGATGAGTTATTTTATTTTGTTTATCCTAAAGATCAGATGTTACCTGATTCTCCTGTAAAGTATAAAGTGAAATACAAAGAGAAAGAGGGAGTTTGTGAAGTTACCCTTAAGGCTGAAAAGCTTGCAAGGGATGTCTTTATAGAAGTTCCTGTTCAGGGAGCAAGATTTACAGACAATTTCTTCGACCTTCTTCCGGGACAGAAGAAAACTGTTGTAATATCTTCTCCAGAAGGTTATTCACTCAAAGATATGGAAATAAAAGTACATCAGTTGAGTGATATTCAGTAATGGGTTATTATGGATTATTATTGGTATCATTTACAGGTAACCGATGATAATGAATACCGGTATAGTATAATGTAGTGTAATAATACAGAATATTAATTTAAAACTTTAATTATATAAATCATGAATCCTTTATCTAAAACCAGTTTGTTGGGATTATCGTTGGCAGGATTGCTTTTTGCTTCTTGCTCGTCTCGTGAATCTGTTACTGCCGATTATCAGGTAGTTCCTATGCCTTTGGAAATATCTGCTTCTCAGCAGTCTTCATTCTTGTTGAAGAATGGTGTTACTGTCTATTATCCTGCCGGAAATGAAATGATGAAGCGTAATGCTGAGTTTCTGGCTATGTACATTAAGGAACAGACAGGTATTGAACTGAAAACTCAGGAAGGGGAGGGTGCTGATGGTGGCATCGTTCTTAAACTGGGATTTGAAAATGAAAATCCTGAAGCATATCAGCTTATAGTTACAGGTGATAAGGTTGAAATCAGCGCTCCTACCGAATCGGGTGTTTTCTATGGAATACAGACTTTACGTAAGTCGGTGGCTGTAAGTCAGGGTGTTGACGTGCAGTTGCCTGCTGTGGAAATAGTTGACAAACCTCGCTTCAGTTATCGTGGTATGATGTTGGATGTGGGACGTCACTTCTTTACTATGGATGAGTTGAAGACTTATATTGATATTCTTGCTCTCCATAATATAAACCGCTTGCACTGGCATCTTACAGAAGATCAGGGATGGAGAATTGAAATTAAGAAATATCCTAAGCTAACCGAAGTTGGTGCT
This sequence comes from Phocaeicola sp., assembly GCA_034094155.1. GTDB lineage: Bacteria > Bacteroidota > Bacteroidia > Bacteroidales > Bacteroidaceae > Phocaeicola. Next base: position 32,331 of record JAXEBI010000134.1, on the reverse strand, counting down.
TTCCGTAAGGAAACTGTAATAGGACGTAATTCCGGTAAGTATGACAGTAAACCTTATGGTGGTTTCTATACTCAGGAACAGGCTAAGGAAATTGTTGAATATGCTGCTAAGAGATATATTACTGTGATACCGGAAATCGACCTTCCCGGACACATGCAGGGTGCTCTTGCTGCTTATCCTGAATTGGGATGTACCGGCGGCCCTTATGAAGTATGGACACAGTGGGGAGTTTCAGAAGATGTTCTTTGTGCCGGTAATGATAAAACTATACAGTTTATTAAGGATGTATTGGCAGAAATAATTGAAATCTTCCCTTCTGAATATATTCATGTGGGTGGTGATGAGTGTCCTAAGGTAAGATGGACAACTTGTCCTAAGTGTCAGGCTCGTATCAAGGCTTTGGGATTGAAGTCGGATAATAAACATACCAAGGAGGAAAGACTTCAGAGTTATGTAATTCATGAGGCAGAGGCTTTCCTTAACGAAAATGGCCGTCAGATGATTGGATGGGATGAAACTCTTGAAGGTGGTCTGGCTCCTAATGCTACTGTAATGTCATGGCGTGGCGAAGGTGGCGGTATCGAGGCTGCAAAACAGAAGCATGATGTGGTTATGACTCCTAATACTTATCTGTATTTCGATTATTACCAGTCTAAGGATACAGATAATGAACCTCTTGCTATTGGCGGATATCTTCCAATGGAACGTGTATATAGTTATGAACCTATGCCATCGGCTCTTTCTGAAGAAGAACAGAAACATATTATTGGTGTTCAGGCTAACGTATGGACTGAATACATGCCTACTTTCAGCCAGGTAGAGTATATGGTGCTTCCACGTATAGCTGCTTTGTGTGAATCGCAGTGGTGTACTCCAGATAAGAAGAATTATGATGCATTCTTGCAGAGACTGGTTAATCTGGTAGAAATCTACAAACTTAAGGGATGGAATTATGCTACTCATATATTTGATGTTATGCTGACTCTTTCTCCTAACAGTGAAAGTGGTACTCTTGATGCTGATGCACGTACCATAGATAATGCTCCTGTATATTATACTTTGGATGGCAGTGAACCAAATACTCAGTCTCAGAAGTTTGAAGGTGTTCTCAAGATTGACAAGCCATGTGTATTGCGTACAGTAGCTATTCGTCAGGACAGTAAGTCTCATATTACTACTGATACAATTCGTTTCAGCAAGTCTTCAATGAAACCTATTACTATGCTTCAGCCTATTAATAAAGGATATGAATTTACTGGTGCTACTGTATTGGTTGATGGTATGACTGGTAATATGAATTATAAGACTGGAAGATGGCTTGGTTTCTATAAAAACGATCTTGAGGCTGTAATCGACTTTAAGGAAGAAACTGAAATTTCTTCTTTGACAATGCGTACACTCGTAGAAAAAGGTGACTGGATTTTCGATGCAAGAGGTATTACAGTTTCTGTTTCGGATGATAATAAATCTTTCAAGGAGGTTGCTTCTGAATCTTATCCGGCAATGAAGGAAACTGATGCCAACAAGATTTATGTACACAAACTTGATTTCTCTCCTGTAAAGACTCGCTATGTAAAGGTTAAGGCTTTGGTTGAACACAGTATTCCTGCATGGCACGGAGGAAAGGGTAATCCTGGATTCTTGTTTGTAGATGAACTTACTTTTGAATAATCTGTATCTGGTTTGATTATTTGTAAAGTACCGGTTGGTATTAATTGGATAATTTTTAGCTTGATTTTGAGTAACTCATTACTTGCATACGGGTAGTGGGTTACTCTTTCGTAAAATAATAAATATATATTATAATGAATTTAAAGAAAGTATTTGCATCGGTGCTGATGAGTGCATCAATGGGAGTTGTACTCACTAATATGACAAGTTGCCAACAGGAAGTTGCTACCGGTAAATTGTCTGTTACTCCCGTTCCAAATGAGGTATCCTGGCAAAGGGGTGTTTTTAAAATGGATTCATCCACATCTTTGTGGGTTGAGGCTCCGGATACAGATAAGAAATATCTTGAGGCTTATCTTGAGTCTTCTCCTCTTAATATGACTAAAGCTGATAAGGAAATCTCGGATAATCAGGTGGTATTGAAAGTTGTTGATAGTCTTCCTGGTATTACATCTCCCGAAGGTTATGTGCTTAATGTTAACAAGAATGGTATAAGGATTGAAGCTTTGTCGGGTGCCGGATTGTTTTACGGTGTGCAGACTTTGTTGCAGATGGCTTCGGATTCTGAAGAGATTCCTGCTATAGAAATCAAGGATGAGCCTCGTTTTGAGTATCGTGGTATGATGCTCGACGTTTCTCGCCATTTCTATGATAAGGAGTTTGTAAAGAAACAAATCGATTTGTTGGCTTATTATAAGATTAACCGTCTTCACCTGCATCTAACCGATGCTGCAGGATGGCGTATTGAGATAAAGAAATATCCACGTTTGACTGAGTTTGCCGCATGGCGTCCTCAGGCTGTTTGGAAAGAGTGGTGGAATGGCGACCGCAAGTATTGTGAGGAATCAGACCCTCAGGCTAAGGGTGGATATTATACTCAGGATGATATCAGGGAACTGGTTGCTTATGCACAGCAGAATTATATTACTATCATTCCGGAGATTGAGATGCCTGCGCATTCTGAAGAAGTTCTTACTGCTTATCCTGAACTTTCATGTACGCATGTGCCATATAAGCAGGCAGATTTCTGTGTCGGTAATGAAAAGGTTTTCGAGTTTCTTGAGAATGTGTTGCTCGAGGTTATGGATTTGTTCCCTTCACAGTATATACATATAGGTGGTGATGAGGCTGGAAAAGCATCCTGGAAGACATGTAAGTTGTGTCAGGCTCGCATGAAAAAAGAGAATCTTAAAGATGTGAATGAACTTCAGAGTTATATGATTCACCGTATGGAGAAATTCCTGAATGAACATGGACGCAGCTTGTTGGGATGGGATGAAATTCTTGATGGTGGTCTTGCTCCTAATGCTACTGTTATGTCGTGGAGAGGTACTGAAGGCGGACTTAAGGCTGTGAGAGCTGGACATAAGGCTATTATGAGCCCGGGACAGTATTGTTATCTTGATGGATATCAGGATGCTCCTTATTCGCAGCCGGAGGCTATTGGAGGATATCTTCCTTTAAGTAAAGTTTATAGCTATAACCCGGTTCCTGATTCTTTGTCGGCCGATGAGGTTAAACTTATTTATGGTGTACAGGCTAATTTGTGGACAGAGTATGTTCCTACTCCTGAACATGTAGAGTATATGTTGTATCCTCGTATGATTGCTCTTGCTGAAGTGGGATGGTCAAAACAGGAGAACCGTTCATGGGATGATTTCCATGCACGTGCTCTTAAGATAGTAGATGAACTTAAGGAAAAAGGATATAACCCGTTCGATTTGAAGAATGAAATTGGTAACCGTAAGGAAGCTCAGGCACCGATACAGCATTTGGCTTTAGGAAAGAAAGTTAAGTATAATGCTCCGTATTGGGAAAACTATCCGGCTAATGGTGATGCTACTTTAACTGATGGTTTAAGAGGCGGATGGAATTATAATGACCAGCTTTGGCAGGGTTTCGTGACCAAGGATAGAGTTGATGTTGTTATAGATTTGGAAAAGGAAACAGATATCAAATCTGTAGCGGCCGATTTTATGCAGATTTGCGGACCAGAAGTGTTTATGCCTGCCAAGGTCATTATCTCAGTTTCTTCGGATGGTGAGAACTTTAATAAACTTACCGAAATAGATAATGAGGTTGTAAGAGACGATCAGGTAACATTCAAGAATTTTGGGTGGACTGGGGAAACTAAGGGTAGATATGTACGCTATCAGGCTTTGGCAAGCGATAAGTTTGGTGGGGTTCTGTTTACCGATGAGATAGTTGTTCAATAGTTCATTTATTTTGTCTGTTTATAATTTTAGAAATAAGTAATATTATAGTATATATAGTAATGAAGAAAAGTATATTATTTTCTTTGTTGTTCTCCGGTTTGGTATCGTCTGGTTTCGCACAGGAACCGGTTGATTATGTGAATCCTTTCATTGGAACAACAAACTATGGTACAACAAACCCTGGAGCCGTGGTTCCGCAGGGTATGATGTCGGCTACTCCGTTTAATGTTATGGGGTCGTCCGAGAATAAGTTCGACAAGGATAGCAGATGGTGGTCTACTCCTTATGAAGTGAACAATAAGTATCTTACCGGATTTTCTCACGTTAACTTAAGTGGTGTAGGATGTCCTGATTTGAGCTCATTGTTGCTTATGCCTACTACCGGCGAACTTAATGTTGATTACCGTTCGTATGGTAGTGAGTATACTAAGGAAAGTGCTACTCCTGGTTATTATACGAATTTCCTGACAAAATATAATATTAAGTGTGAGCTTACAGCAACTCAGCGAACAAGTCGTGCCCGTTTTACCTTCCCTAAAGGTGAGGGACATTTGCTTATGAATCTTGGTGAAGGTTTGACTAATGAAACCGGTGCTACAGTAAAGTTTGTAAGTGATACAGAAATAGAGGGCTCAAAATTGTTCGGTACCTTCTGTTATAACCCGCAGGCTGTTTTCCCAATGTATTTTGTTATGAGAATCAACAAGGCTCCTGTCGAAAAGGGATATTGGAAAAAACAGAGAGAAATGCAGGGTGTTGAGGCTGAATGGGATATTCACTCTGGAAAGTATAAACTGTATACTTCATATTTTAAGGAACTTAGTGGTGATGATATAGGAGCATGGTTTACTTTAGACAATGCCGAAGGAGAGTGTGTGGAGGTTAGTATTGGAGTTTCTTTTGTAAGTATAGAGAACGCACGTCTGAATCTTGACACAGAACAGCCTGAAGGTACAACATTCGACTCTATGAAGCTCGCTGCAAGAAACAGATGGAATGAGGACTTAAGCAGAATCATCGTGGAAGGTGGTACTGAAGAGCAGAAAGGTGTCTTTTATTCAGCTTTATATCACTCTCTGATTCATCCTAATATTCTTCAGGATGTAAATGGTGAATATCCTCAGATGGAGGGCAACAGTATAATGAAGACCGATAAAAACAGATATACAGTATTCTCTTTATGGGATACTTACAGAAATGTCCATCAGTTATTTACTCTTGTATATCCAGACCGTCAGCTTGATATGGTAAATTCTATGATAGGAATGTATAAGGAACACGGATGGTTGCCAAAATGGGAGTTGTATGGTCGTGAAACACTTACTATGGAAGGTGACCCAAGTATCCCTGTTATAGTAGATACCTGGATGAAAGGATTGAGAGATTTCGATATTAATTTAGCGTATGAGGCTATGTACAAATCGGCTACAACTCCTGGCAAGGATAATCTTATGCGTCCGGATATAGATGATTATATCAAGCGTGGATATTGTCCTATGCAGTCGCAGTACGATAATTCAGTATCTCATGCCCTTGAATATTATATTGCCGATTATTCTCTTTCTACATTAGCAAAGGCACTCGGTAAAAAGGATGATGCCAAGATGTTCTATGACAGATCAATGGGATATAAGAATTATTACTGCAAGGAATTCGGTACACTTAGACCAATACAGCAGTCGGGTGAGTTCTATTCTCCGTTCGATCCAAAGGAAGGAGAAAATTTTGAGCCAAGTCCTGGTTTCCATGAAGGAAACGCATGGAATTATACATTCTATGTACCTCATGATATAAAAGGACTTACCAAACTTATGGGAGGAAAGAAAAACTTTGTAAATAAGTTACAGATGGTATTCGACAAAAAATATTTCGATCCTACCAACGAACCTGATATAGCATATCCATATTTGTTCAGCTATTTTAAAGGTGAAGAATGGAGAACCCAGAAAACTGTAAAAGAAATACTTGACAAATATTACACTGTACAGAATAATGGTCTTCCTGGTAACGACGATACAGGAACTCTTTCTACTTGGGCTATGTTCAGTATGATGGGATTCTATCCTGATTGTCCGGGAGTTCCTGAATATACTCTTACTGCTCCAGTTTTTGATAAGATAACTATTAAACTTGATCCGGAATTCTGGGGTAAAGATAAGCTGGTTATCCGCAAGGAAGGTGGCGACGGATATATTGATGAAATCCGACTTGGAGGAAAGAAACAGAATGATTTCCGTATTCGTCATGATGAACTTGTAGGAGCTGGTGAGCTTTTGTTTCATTGTGGAGACAAGAAATAAATAGCTGACATCTTTTGTCTGTTTTAGCATAGAAACATAAAAAATGCCGGTTGCGAAAAAACTTCGCAACCGGCTATTTTTTTATGCTATATTATGTATTGTTTGTTATAGAGGCTTATATTCAACGAAAGCTTCCATAGCTTCATAGCAAGCAAGTCCCAAACCATCGTACAATGCAGCAGTACCACAGTTACGGTCTTCACTTCTCTGCCAGAACAGACGTTCGTCATTTCCAAGGAAAGGAGCACTTTCCATTTGTGACTGATGCTTCAGGATTGAGTTACGTTTTGCTCTCAATTCTTCAGGACTCAAAGGAACGGCCATTTCGATATTCTCGATTTCCCATTCAGCCCATGCACCACGATACATCCATATACGGCAGTCATTCAACCATTCAGCTCCTGCATTCTTTTCTTCATCGATAGCAGCAAATACGGCATCAGTACATACTCTGTGAGTACCATGAGGGTCTGCAAGGTCGCCAGCAACATAAATCTGATGAGGCTTTACTTCTCTAAGGAGTTTCAAAACGATTTCAATGTCGGCAATGCTGATAGGATTCTTTTCAATCTTACCTGTTTCATAGAAAGGAAGATCAAGGAAGTGGCAGCGTGACAATGGAATATTGTTGTATGTACATGCTGTACGCGCTTCACCTCGTCTTATAAGTCCTTTTATTGTAAGAATATCTCTCGAATCCATGTCGCCTTCTTTCTTCTCAGAAAGGAATTTCTTTATTTCAGCATACTTGTCGCTTATAGTCTGGTTCTTGCTGTCATCAAACAACTGGTTGAAGCCATTGATGAAATGCATGAATCTAACTACTTCTTCATCACCAACAGCAATGTTACCTGAAGTCTGGTAAGCAACGTGAACTTCATGTCCTTGCTGTACAAGTCTTCTTAAAGTACCACCCATTGAAATAACATCATCATCAGGATGAGGTGAGAATACTATAACTCTCTTAGGGAATGGTTTTGCTCTTTCCGGACGATAAGTATCATCAGCATTAGGCTTGCCGCCTGGCCATCCGGTAATAGTATGCTGAAGGTCGTTGAATACCTTTATGTTGACATTGTAAGCCGAGCCATAAAGAGCCAACAATTCGCTAAGACCATTGTCATTATAATCTTTGTTGGTTAGTTTAAGAATTGGCTTTTTCAAAGTCTGGCACAACCATACTATTGCACTTCTGATAAGTTTGTCGTTCCATTCACAGTTTGTAACCAGCCATGGGCGCTGAATTCTTGTAAGGTAAGCAGCGGCAGCAAGGTCAGTACATACTACAGCATTTGTATGCATCTGCAGGAAAGAAGCTGGTAAAGTATCCGACACCTTCTCTTCTACAGCTTTACGTATGATTTCAGCCTTGTCTTCACCCCAAGCTAAAAGATATACTTTTCTTGCTCCAAGAATAGTTTTTAATCCCATTGTAATAGAGCATGGAGGAAGATTATCCACACCTAAGTTGTGGGCAGCTTCAGAACGTGAAGTATGGTCAAGAAGGATAAGTCTTGTTGTTGAACTTGGTTGTGAACCAGGTTCATTCATACCGATAATACCTTTTCGTCCTATTCCCAAAATAGCCAGATCAAGTCCTCCGAAGGTCTGTATTCTTTGTTCATACAGTTTGCAGTGGTCAATTATAGCATCTTGTGGAATACTTCCTTCCATTGTAAATACGTTCTGTCTGTCGATATCTACTTCAGAAATAAACAGCTTATTAAGATGAGCAAAAGTACTGCCTGCACCTTCATTTATAGGATAGAATTCGTAGACATTAAATAATATAACATTTCTGAAACTTACACCTTCGTCTTTGTGTCTGCGTATAAGTTCATAATAAAGAGGACGTAAAGATGAACCTGTACCCAAAGCTATAGTACAGAATTTACCTTCACGTTGTCTGTCTTGAATTTTTGCAATAATCTCATCAGCTATAAGTCGTGTACCTTCATCCATGGATTCATAGATGTTGGTATTGATCTTTTCGTATCTTGTTATAACCGAACGCTCAACTGCATTTTCAGGCTTATAGTAGCGTGGAGACACGTTATTTAATGAGATTTGCGAAGTTAAGTTTGTTCTCATAAAAGCCCTCCTATGGGTTTGATATTAGAGATTGTTTTTTTCGATATCTTTGAAATACTTGTAAGTACCAACTTTAAGTTCGTCGGTAGCAGCTTCGTCACAAACGATGATTCCATGCTGGTGCATCTGAAGAGCACTGATAGTCCACATCTGAGTAATGCCACCTTCTACTGCATGCTGCAAAGCGCGAGCCTTATTGTGTCCGTTACAGATGATAAGAACTTCTTTTGCAGACAATACAGTACCTACACCTACTGTAAGAGCAGTCTTAGGCACTTTGTTTACATCATTTTCAAAGAAACGAGAGTTAGCGATAATAGTATCAGTTGTAAGAGTCTTAACTCTTGTACGAGAAGAAAGTGAAGAACCCGGTTCGTTGAATGCGATATGTCCGTCAGGGCCTATACCACCAAGGAACAAGTCTATGCCACCGAATTTTTCGATTTCCTTTTCATAGTTTGCACATTCAGCCTCAAGATCTTCAGCATTACCGTTAAGGATGTGGATATTTTCCTTGCAAATGTCGATATGATTGAAGAAATTGTTGAACATGAAAGAATGATAGCTTTCAGGATGAGATTCAGGAAGACCAACATATTCATCCATATTGAAAGTTACAACATTCTGGAAAGATACAACACCTTTTTTATTAAGTTCAATAAGAGCCTTATACATGCCGAGTGGAGAAGAACCTGTAGGAAGACCAAGAACAAATGGTTTTTCTTTTGTAGGTTTAGCTTCATTGATTCTCTTTGCTACATAATTTGCAGCCCAATTTGAAATTGACTGATAGTCAGGTTCGATAATTACTCTCATAATCTTTAGTTTTATGGGTTTATGTATTTAGTAAATAGTTATTTATATAAAATCCAATTTATATAACTATGCAAAGATATTGATCCTTGGCAAGAAAGACAAATAAAAAAAAAGATTTTTTAGCTATGTGATATTAAAAAAAACTATTATTTTTGTAGCAAATACTATAAAAACTATAAATTATGGGACGAGTGCTATTGCAGGAGATTCAAAAGGGCACAAAGAGTGCAACAACTAAACGCCGCATAGTTACACATTTCATATATAATGGTGATGCTACAATTACAGATTTAGCAAAAGACATGGATCTTAGTATTCCTACTGTGACTAAGCTTGTAGATGAAATGTGTGAGGATGGCATTGTAGATGATAACGGAAAGCTGGAGACAAATGGAGGAAGACATCCAAATCTTTATGGATTAAATCCCAATGCCGGTTACTTTATAGGAGTTGAGGTAGCTATGGATTTCCTGAGTTTCTGTGTTGTAAATTTCAGAGGAGATATTGTCGATTTCACTACTCATATTCCATTTAAAAGAGAGAATACTGTTGAATGTCTGGATAAAATGTGTGATGAGATTATAGCATATATAAACTCTCTTCCATACGACAAAGACAAGTATTTAAACGTATGTGTATCACTTCACGGCAGAGTAAATCCTGAAACAGGCTGCAGTTATGGAACTTTCAATTTCGCACAGACACCTATTACTGAAATGATTTCAGAAAGAATAGGATTGAATGTTTGTATAGACAATGACAGCCGTACTACTGCATACGGTGAATATATGAAACATTCCGTGAAATGTCCTAAAAATGTAATATTCATTAATTTGAGCTGGGGGCTTGGAATGGGTATTATCATTGATGGAAAGCTTTACAATGGCATGTCTGGATTTGCAGGTGAATTCGGACATAATTTCGGATACGACAACCAGCAGATTTGTCATTGTGGAAAAAAAGGTTGCATAGAGACTGAAGTTTCTTGTTCAGCATTATACAGAAAGTTTATCGAAAGACTTAAGAGAGGTGAAAGTTCAGTACTTCTGAAAGATAAGAAGATTGAAGAAATCACTTTGGATGATATAATGGATGCGGTAAACAGAGAAGATGTACTTGCTATAGAACTTGTAGAAGAAATTGGACAGAAGCTTGGAAGACATATCGGAGGACTGATAAACATTTTCAACCCCGAACAGGTGATTATAGGAGGTGACTTGTCGAAAGTTGGAGATTATCTTCTTCACCCTGTAATTTCTGCAATAAGAAAACATACATTGAATATGATGTATCGTGATTCGGATATTGTATTGTCAGAACTTAAGGAAAAGGCAAATGCCGTAGGAGCTGCCTTGCTTGCAAGAAGCAACTTATTTGTATATTGATAATTCTTTTTTTTGATATTTTAATCTGTAATATAAACATGCGATTATCGGTCGTATTTATTCATTAGGATAAATATGAAAGATAATCGCATTTTTGTTTATTTCTGGAATCTTATATTTTTGTTCTTGTCAGATAATATCTCAAATATGAAAAATCCAACATAAGAAATATCTGAAAAATACTACATATTATCTACTCTTGCATTCTTTTAATTCGTTTGATATAATTTCCCATTTATCTGATAATTCCTGCATAGAGCCAAAAAGAACATTAGCACCTTCATTCAGAAGTGCTGAGTCAGGTAATGGACCAGTATTTACTGCTATAGTGAATATTCCGGCTCCTACACCAGCCTGAACACCCAGCGGAGCATTTTCTACTACTACAGCCTCATTAGCATTAATTCCTGCTTTCTGCAATGCCATAAGATATGGCTCTGGGTTAGGCTTGCCGAATTTCACATCAAAAGCAGTAACCATGAGCTCTTTTTTGAAAATGTTTGGAAAATAATGGTTTAGTTTATCAAGAAGAGACAACTGTCCGGAGCCGGTTACAACCATAATAGTTATACCACTTTCCTTTATTTTGTTAAGCAGACTTAATGCTCCCGGCATTGGCTCAGCCTTAGGTAATGAGTTGAATATATTACTTTTAGTTTCATATATTCTTTTGATTTCTTCTTCGTCAGCTTCGTATCCTCTTTCTCTTTTACTTACAATATTAATGGTTCCGGCACCGGTTCGTCCTTCATGCATGTATGCTTCCTCTTTGCTAAGATTCATACCATAAACTTTCATGGCCTCATTCCATGCTGTAGCATGATTTTTCATAGAGTCGAACAGAACTCCGTCCATGTCAAACAAAACAGCTTTAAGGTTTATCCTATCACAACCTTTACTTGTTATATATTTGTTTATCTCTTTTTCAAACATTATTGGCAGAATTAAATCTTTTACTTAAGTGTATTGTACTGTAATCCTATAAAAAATAGTTTAATTATTTTATAATCAATAGTGTTGGGGCACGTATTATATAATCTCTGCTTTAAAAGCATGAAATCATACAATACGTGCCCCATTTTTATAAATAAAGAACAGAGAAATATTATTATTCTTTATTTCTTTAAGCGAGCCTGAATAGCCTCAGATTCTTTTTCGTAGCCAGGCTTGTTGAGCAGTGCAAACATATTCTTTTTGTAAGCTTCTACACCAGGCTGGTTGAATGGGTTAACTTCAAGAATATAACCGCTGATACCGCAAGCCTTTTCGAAGAAGTAGATCAACTGTCCGAAATAATATTCGTTCAATGCAGGAACAGATACTCTCATGTTAGGAACACCACCGTCAACATGAGCCAACTGAGTTCCAAGTTCAGCCATCTTGTTGACTTCATCAACACGCTTTCCTGCAAGGAAATTCAAACCATCAAGGTTTGCTTCATCAGAAGGAACATGCAATTCGTGGTTAGGAGTTTCAATAGAAACTACAGTTTCGAATATAGTACGTTCACCTTCCTGAATCCACTGTCCCATAGAGTGAAGGTCTGTAGAGAAGTCAACAGCGCTTGGATAGATACCTTTACCGTCTTTACCTTCCGATTCACCGTACAACTGTTTCCACCATTCATTAAAGTAATGAAGTTTTGGCTGATAGTTAACAAGAATTTCAATCTTCTTGCCGTTGCGGTAAAGTTCATTACGTGTAGCAGCATAAAGAGCGGCAGGGTTTTCGTACATATTTTCGTTGGCACAAACCTCTTCCATCTTGCGTGCACCTTCTACAAGCTTTTCAATATCGATACCAGCCACAGCAATAGGAAGAAGTCCTACCGGAGTAAGAACAGAGAAACGTCCACCCACATTATCAGGAATGATAAACGATTTGTATCCTTCATTGTCGGCAGTTACACGTGCAGCACCTTTCTTTGCATCTGTAACAGCTACGATAACCTTGCTAGCCATTTCTTTACCTCTCTGGTCTTCACACTGCTTCTTAAGCAGACGGAAAGCAAGAGCAGTTTCTGTAGTAGTACCCGATTTTGAGATATTAATAATACCAAATTTCTTGTTTTTCAAGAATTCTGTAAGTTCATACAGATAATCTTCACCAATATTATGTCCGGCAAAAATGATAGTAGGTTCGCCAGCCTTCTTTTCCTGAAGCCATGCAAAGCTGTTTGACATTGCTTCGATAACAGCGCGTGCACCTAAGTAGCTGCCACCGATACCAGCAACAACCACAACTTCACAGTTCTCACGAAGAACCTGAGCTGTAGCCTTGATATCATCTAAATGTTCTTTTGAAATAGAAGAAGGAAGATGCAACCATCCAAGGAAATCGTTGCCAAGTCCTGTACCCTTTTCAAGGGTTTCCATATAAGTCTTAACTAATGGCTCATAAGAAGCCAGCTTACCTTCTGCAATAAAACATGCAGAGTTTTCAATGTTTAGTTTAATATTTTCCATAACTCTCAATTATATCTGATTTATTATCTGAAAGAATCAGTTAATAGTTTTATTTCTATCATTGGAGAAATGCGTTCGTACAGAATATTATATACGGCATCAACAATAGGCATGTTTACATGCAAATGCTTATTTAGCTCTTTGATACATTTGGTACCATAATACCCTTCAGCTATCATTTCCATTTCAATTTGAGCACTCTTGACAGAATACCCTTTGCCTATCATAGTTCCGAAAACCCTGTTACGGCTGAAATTAGAATAACCGGTAACAAGCAAGTCCCCTAAATACGCCGATTCATTAGTACATCTTTCAATAGGGTGTACTGTATTAAGGAATCTGTTCATTTCCTGAATAGCATTCGATATCAGTACAGCCTGAAAATTGTCACCATATTTCAGTCCGCTACATATACCGGCTGCAATTGCATATACATTTTTAAGTACAGACGCATATTCTATGCCCACTACGTCGGTATTTACAGAAGTTTTAATGAAGTGTCCTGTGAGCTGACGAGCAAACATTCTCGCTTTTTCTATGTCTTTGCATCCCACGGTAAGATAAGAAAGCCTTTCAAGAGCCACCTCTTCTGCATGACACGGACCTGCCAATACAGCGATATTCTCTTCCGGTACGCCATAAATCTTATGAAAATAGTCGGATACTATCAAGTTTTCATCGGGAACAATCCCTTTTATTGCAGTTACAATAAACTTATCCTTAATCTTTGTCTTTAGCTTTTTGAGGTGAGACTTAAGATATGGTGAAGGAGTCACAAAAATAAGAGTATCAGATTCCTTTACCACCTTATTAATGTCAGAGGAAAAATTAATGCACTTGATGTCAAAGCGCACGCTGGTAAGATAAGCCGGGTTATGTCCGAGACGTTTGAAATCTTCTATTCTGTCATCGCGGCGCATATACCAGTTTATCGATTCAGCTTGGGTAAGAATAATCTTTGCTATTGCCGTAGCCCAGCTACCTCCCCCCATAATAGCTATTTTCCCGGGTAGTTTCACTTGCAATTAGAAATTAAAAATTAAAAATATAAGTAAGCCAATGACTGGATTACAGATTTATTATACTCGGTAATCCAGTCAGACTTATGGGACTGTTATTGTATTTTCTGGATCCACTCTTTCACTTCATCAACCGAAGGGTTAGTCAGTTCCAGTTTATATTTCTTATTAATGCCACAGATATCCTGGTGAAGTTTCTGTGGGTTTACATCTTTCATATCTGCTACCATATTATATCCGGCCTTTTGTATTACAGCCACCCATTCTTCTGCAATACCAAGTTCCATGAATTTGGCAGGAGCATCCTTAGGTATAACCTTTTCAGGACGCATTTGAGGGAAGAACAGAACTTCCTGTATAGTGCTTTGTCCTGTCATCAGCATAACAAGACGGTCCATACCGATACCCATACCAGATGTTGGAGGCATACCATATTCAAGAGCACGCACAAAGTCCTTATCTATAATCATAGCCTCGTCGTCACCCTTTTCGCTCAGTCTCATCTGTTCTTCGAAACGTTCCAGCTGGTCAATAGGGTCGTTAAGCTCAGAATATGCGTTACACAATTCCTTACCGTTTACCATAAGTTCGAAACGTTCTGTAAGTTCAGGATCGTTGCGGTGACGTTTTGTAAGAGGAGACATCTCAATAGGATAGTCTGTGATAAATGTAGGCTGTATGTAATTACCTTCACAGAATTCACCGAAGATTTCGTCGATAAGCTTACCTTTACCCATAGTTTCATCAATTTCCATGTTAAGTTTCTGGCAAACTTCACGAATCTGGTCTTCGTTCATACCTGTAAGGTCGTATCCTGTAAACTCTTTAATTGAGTCGAGCATAGTAACACGCTTGAACGGAGCCTTAAAGTTAATAACATTATCACCTACCTGTACTTCAGTAGTTCCGTTTACGTCGAGACAGATCTTTTCAATCATCTTTTCAGTGAACTCCATCATCCAGTTGTAATCCTTATATGCCACATAAATTTCCATACAAGTAAATTCCGGATTATGAGTGCGGTCCATACCTTCGTTACGGAAGTTCTTGCCAATTTCGTATACACCTTCGAAACCACCTACAATAAGACGTTTCAGGTACAATTCGCTGGCAATACGCATATACAAAGGAATGTCGAGCGCGTTATGGTGAGTAATAAACGGACGTGCTGCCGCACCACCTGCTATAGACTGAAGGATAGGAGTTTCAACTTCGATATATCCTTTTGAGTTGAAATACTCACGCATAGAGTTGTATACCTTATTGCGTTTCAAGAAGATATCTTTAACACCATCATTTACCACAAGGTCTACATAACGCTGGCGATAACGCAATTCAGGATCTTCAAATTTATCGTATGCCACACCGTCCTTATATTTAACTATAGGCAATGGCTTGATAGATTTGGAAAGGACAGTAAGTTTCTGAGCATGGATAGAGATTTCGCCCATCTGAGTACGGAATACAAAACCTTCGATACCTACAAAGTCACCCAAGTCGAGTAAACGCTTGAAAACAACATTATACAAATCCTTGTTTTCGTCAGGGCAGATATCATCGCGGGTGATATAAACCTGAATACGGCCTTTAGAGTCCTGCAATTCGATGAAAGAAGCTTTACCCATAACGCGGCGCGACATGATACGTCCGGCTACAGACACCTTGCGTGGTTCTGCATCGTCTTTAAATTCATTTTTTATATCTGTCGAAAATGCGTTGGTTACATACTCAGCTGCAGGGTACGGATCGATGCCCATGGCTCTCATTTCATTCAGACTGTTGCGTCTGATAATTTCCTGTTCACTTAGTTCTAATACGTTCATTTGTTAATATATTAACTCGATTTTGGTACAAAAATAAGAAACATTTCCCAATATTCCTTTATATATAAGTTACTTTTTACTTAAAACCATTTATATACATACTAATTTATATTAATTTCATACAGACGATTTATATCTGTCTATGTTTCATATTTGTATAAATTAAGCGATACTTTAAATAAAATGACGTAAAAATTTGCAATTAGTGATTAAATTGTTACCTTTGGCCGATTCTAAATGTGAAAAGCATGAAAATAGTGATTTTACAAACTGATATTATATGGGCTAATCCTGCAGCCAACGTTCAGAAGGCTGATGAAATACTTGGAAAATATTCTGATGTAGACCTTTTCGTATTGCCGGAAATGTTTTCTACCGGTTTTTGTACCAAACCCGACGGAATAGCAGAAAAGTCAGGTTCCGAAACTGTAGAATGGATGAAACGTACGGCAATCAGGAAAAACTGTGCTGTAGCAGGCAGTATTGCCATCGAAGAGAACGGCAAGTTCTATAATCGTTTTTATTTTATGCATCCGGGTGGCACAGTTGAGTGTTACAACAAGAAGCACTTGTTTACATACGGTGGGGAACATAAGCAATATACTCCGGGTAATGAGAGGGTTATAGTGAATTATAAAGGCGTAAGGATATTGCTGCAAATCTGTTATGATTTGAGATTCCCCGTATGGAGCAGAAACCGTAATGATTATGATGTAGCGATATACGTAGCAAGCTGGCCGACTCCAAGAGTTGAAGTATGGAAGCTTCTTCTCAAGGCCCGTGCCATAGAAAACCAGTGTTATGTGGTGGGAGTAAACAGAGTGGGTAAAGATCCCGACTGCGATTATATAGGCGGCAGTGCTGTTATCGACCCGTACGGACATATTGTAGCGGCTTGCGAAGATGGAAAAGCCTGCGAAGCGGAAGTTGAAATAGACATGGAAATGCTTGAGGCTTTCCGTAAGAAATTTCCGGTTCTTAATGATGCCGATCCGTTCGAACTTGTATAATTAAGTTGAGACATGGAATGAAGATCTTTAATATGATTCCCATTCTGTGTCTCAGTAGAATATGAATATGGAAAACAATAATAAATTATTACTTTTAGGCGATCAGGCTATAGCTTTGGGAGCCATTCATTCGGGTATATCGGGAGTTTATGCTTATCCTGGTACACCTTCTACAGAGATTACAGAATTTATTCAGGAACATCCTCTTGCAATTCAGAGAAAGCTTCACAGCAGTTGGTGTACAAATGAAAAAACTGCCATGGAAGCAGCTTTGGGTGTTTCATATATAGGAAAGCGTGCTTTGGTATGCATGAAGCATGTTGGTATGAACGTGTGTGCCGATGCCTTTGTCAACTCCGGTATGACGGGAGTCAACGGCGGACTTGTAGTTGTGGCTGCCGACGACCCTTCAATGCACTCTTCACAGAACGAGCAGGACTCAAGGTTCTACGGCAAGTTTGCTATGATACCTATTCTTGAACCGTCATCACAACAGGAAGCTTACGATATGATGAGCTATGCTTTCGAAATGTCAGAGCGTGAGGGAACTCCTGTACTTATGCGCATAACCACCCGTATGGCTCATTCCAGAGCAGCTGTAACAGTCAAGTCTGAATTTTCGGACGTAACATCAACTGGTAAGAAATCATCTCCTGCCAACTGGGTTCTTCTTCCGGCCAATGCGCGTCGCAGAAATAATGAAGTCATAGAACTCCAGCCGGTATTGCGTGGCTTGTCTGAAAATTCCCCGTTCAACAAGTCTGTTAATATAGATAAACCATCCGATGCTTCTGAATCCGGCAAATATCCTCTTGGTATAATAGCTTGTGGTATAGGATATAACTATGTAATGGAAAACTATCCTGAAGGATGCCCTTATCCTCTGGTCAAAGTATCTCAGTATCCGTTGCCTGTAGACAAGATAGTTTCTCTTGCCAACTTATGTGATGAAATCCTTGTAGTAGAAGACGGACAGCCATTTGTAGAGGAACAGTTAAAGGGAGTACTTCCTTCATCTTATACAGTAAAAGGACGTTTGAGCGGTGATTTGCCTCGTGCCGGCGAACTAAACCCTGATAATGTAAAGCCAGGTTTGGGACTTAAACCTTCTGAAATATATCCTGCAGCACAGAATGTAGTTCCACGTCCGCCAGCATTATGCAACGGATGCGGACACCGCGACGTATACGATGCTTTAAACAAGGTGGCGGCAGAGTATGAAGATGCAAAGATATTCGGCGATATTGGCTGCTATACCCTTGGAGCACTTCCTCCATTCCGTGCCCTTCACAGTTGTGTTGACATGGGTGCCTCTATAACCATGGCAAAAGGAGCGGCAGATGCCGGTCAGTTCCCTTCAATAGCAATAATTGGAGATTCCACATTTACTCACTCAGGAATGACAGGACTTCTGGATGCCGTGAACGACAAATCCAATATTGTAGTGGTGATATCCGACAATCTTACCACTGCCATGACAGGCGGACAAGACTCAGCCGGAACAAATAAGTTCGAAGCCATTTGTTTTGGACTTGGTGTAGAGCCTGAGCACGTAAGGGTAGTGGTTCCATTGCCAAAGAACATGGACGAGATTACACGTATCATACGTGAGGAGATAGAATATAACGGAGTATCTGTAATAATACCTCGCAGAGAATGTATGCAGACACTCAATCGTAAGTTGAAACAGAAAAGAGCATCAAAAGCATGAAAACAGATATTATATTGTCAGGAGTAGGCGGACAGGGTATTCTTTCTATTGCCACTATAATAGGTGAGGCAGCTACCCGTAGCGGTCTTACTCTCAAACAGGCAGAAGTACACGGAATGAGTCAGCGCGGAGGAGATGTACAGTCCAATCTAAGATTGTCGGACGGCCCTATTGCATCCGACCTGATACCGCTTGGCGGAGCAGATATGATACTTTCACTCGAACCGATGGAAGCTCTCCGCTATCTTCCGTTCCTGTCGAAGGAAGGTTGGATAATAACATCATCCACACCATTCAAGAACATTCCCAATTATCCCGATTATGACGAGTTGAAAAAGGAACTTGAGAGCCTGCCTAATGTGGTAGCGCTCGATATCGATACTCTTGCCAAGGAAAACAACATGCCCAAATGCGGAAATGTAATACTCCTTGGAGCAGCATCGGCATTCTTCACTATTCTCGACAGAGAAACACTTTATCATAGCATAGAGCGTATATTCGGCTCAAAGGGAGAAGCTGTGGTGGAAATGAACCATAGAGCATTTAATATAGGTTACGAATACAGCAAGTCGCTTGCCGGCGATAAATTGCCGCAAAAAAATATTTAAGCCATGAGTAAGGTATTTAGTGAAGAACTTGTATCCCAGGTAGTAAAAGAAATGAAGGTAGCCGACCTTCAGAATGCTACCATAGGCGATGTGCTTCTTGTTGCCTCACGCCTTGAGCAGATTACCGGTATACCTTTTATAAGAATGGACCAGGGGTCTCCCGGACTTCCGGCCAACAGAATCGGTATTGAAGCCGAAAAGGCGGCTCTCGACAAAGGTCTCGGCTCACAGTATCCTGCTGCAGCAGGTGTGGCAGAACTGAAAGAAGCAGCCTCAAGATTTGTCAAGGCTTTTATCAATATAGATATTTCACCGCGTGCCTGTTTGCCAACCACCGGTTCGGTTGCCGGATCGTTCGGTGCTTTTATAGCATGCACCCAGCGCATACCCGGCAAAAACAAGGTATTGTTTATCGATCCCGGTTTTCCTATACAGAAATCCCAGTTGCGTATTCTTGGTATAGAATGGAAATTGTTTGACATATACAGTTACCGCGGAGCAGCTTTGCACGACAAACTTGAAAGTATGATGTCGGCAGGAGATATAGCTGCAATAGTCTATTCAAATCCCAATAATCCAGCCTGGTTCTGCCTTGAGGAAGAAGAACTTGAGATAATAGGTAAGTTGGCAACAAAATATGATGCAGTGGTAATGGAAGACCAGGCTTATTTCTGTATGGACTTCCGCAGTCCGTATGGCCGTCCGTATCAGGCACCTTTTGTTCCTACCGTAGCCCGATACACAGATAATTACATACTGATGTTGTCAGCTTCAAAGATATTCAGTTATGCCGGTCAGCGTATAGCCCTGGCATGTGTATCCGACAAACTTTTCGACAAACAGTATCCTGCACTTGCCGAACGTTACGAAGATTCGGGAATATTCGGACCAACATTCATTGCATCAATCATGTATATGATAACATCCGGATGTACAGCCACTACCCAATACGCCATGGCCGAAATGCTCAACAAGTCGGTAGACGGTGTAATCAACTTTGTTGAGGATACCCGTGAATATGAACGTAGGGCACGCAAGATGAAGGAAATATTTACCAATAATGGTTTCTCTATAGTTTACGACTATGATGTAAACCGCAAGGTAGGCGACGGATTCTTCTTTACCTTAGGTTATCCGGGAATGACAGGAGGAGAACTTTTATGTGAACTTATGTATTATGGAGTGAGCAGTATCTCTCTTTCCACTACAGGAAGCGAACAGCAGGGGGTACGTGCATGTACATCCCGTATGAGAGAAGAACTCTATCCTGTTCTTGAAGAAAGAATGAAAGAGTTCCGCAAAGACCATCCGTTCTGATAGTCTTATATATAATTTATGGCTTTATATAATTTATGGTTTTATATAATTCATAATATCATAGACCTGAAATCTTAATGTATAATAACAACTAACTTAAATCTTTACAGAAAACGTGTACTGGAATAAAAATAAAGAATGCATGCCTCGCGAACAGATGCGTGAGCTGCAGGGGAAACGATTACAGAAACTGGTGAACTATGTTTACCATAATGTACCCTTCTACAGAAACAAGATGCAGGAAATGGATTTGTCGCCCGATGATATCCGCAGTATAGACGATATAGTGAAATTGCCGTTTACCACCAAGCAAGACTTGCGCGACAATTATCCATACGGTCTTCAGGCGGCTCCTCCTTCTGAAATAGTGAGAGTACATGCTTCATCGGGTACAACAGGAAATCCTACCATAGTAGGGTATACCCGTCGCGATCTGGCTATATGGTCGGAGGTTATGTCGAGATGTCTTACCGCATACGGTGTAACAAGAGATGATACATTCTCTGTAAGTTATGGTTACGGACTGTTTACCGGCGGTCTTGGTGCCCACTATGGAGTAGAAAATCTTGGAGCCACAGTGATACCTGCTTCAACCGGTAATACAGAGAAGCATGTGCGTCTTATTCGTGACCTTCATATTACCGGTATAGCCTGTACTCCTTCTTATGCCATGTATTTGGCCGAGGTAGTTGAAAGAATGGGTATCAGCAAAGAAGAACTCGGACTCCGTATAGGAGCATTCGGTGCGGAACCATGGACAGAAAACATGCGTAAGGAAATAGAAGAACGTCTCGGACTCAAAGGATATAATATCTATGGACTGAGTGAGATTATGGGACCGGGAGTTTCGTACGAGTGTCAGGAGCAGAACGGTTCACACATCAACGAAGATCATTTCTTCCCTGAGATAATAGACCCTAACACATTACAGCCTTTGCCATACGGACAACAGGGAGAACTTGTATTTACCACTCTTACCAAGGAAGGTATGCCATTGCTCCGATACAGAACCAAGGACCTTACATCACTCATTGATACTCCATGCCCTTGCGGACGTACATCGGTAAGAATGACTCCTATTATGGGACGAAGTGACGATATGCTTATCATACGAGGAATCAACGTATTCCCATCGCAGGTAGAAAGCGTAATACTCGAAATGAAAGAATTCGAGCCGCAGTATATGCTGATAGTAGACAGACAGAACAATCTCGATACACTTCAGATACAGGTTGAAGTGAGAAGAGACTTCTTCAGCGATGATATTGGTGCTATGCTTGCCCTTAAGAAGACTCTGTCGGACAAGCTGAAGAGTGTATTGTCTATAAGTGCCGATGTAAAATTGGTTGAGCCAAACACTATAGCACGAAGTGAGGGAAAATCAAAACGAGTTATAGACAAGCGTAAGTTGGTATAATTCGGATACAATAGAAAATATAAAGAATTTTTATTATGACAATAAAGCAGTTGTCGGTCTTTCTTGAAAACAAGACCGGAAGAATAAACGATGTAGTCCGGACATTAGGACAGAACGGTATAAACATGCATGCTTTCAGTATGGCAGAAACAGCCGATTTTGGAATTCTCCGACTGATAGTATCCGATGTAGATAAGGCTGTGGAAGTGTTAAGAGAGCAGAATTTTGCTGTAATGCAGACCGATGTGGTATGTCTGAGCTGTGAGAACACTCCTGGTTCCTTGGCTGTAATATTGGAACATCTTGCATCAGAAAAGATATTCATAGAATATATGTATGCATTTGCTCAGAATGATAAGGCACATGTAGTAATAAAACCCAATAATATAGAAAAATGTCTGTCTGTGCTCGAAAAGAACAACTGTATTGTTCTTGCACATGAACAGTTGTAGGTTTTTTGTGTTTTTAAATTTTAGAATCTATAATGGCATCTCCTGCGTGAGCCGGGGATGCCATTTTTATTGTATGAACATTTCTTTAAGGAGCTCATTAATGTCTGTCGGGTATATTTCTTTCTGTAAGAATTTCGTAAATATCCCTTGCCTCATTCGCCTTCAGGCTTCTAATAGTGAAATATGTACCGTTGGTTGCTATAACAAGATTTACTCTACCCCAAAAGTGAGTAAACGGAGTAGAAACAAGACGCACCACTTCTATGTTTCCATATTTGAAATAATTCTGTACACTTGCCAATTTCCCGTTGTTGATTTCTATATAGTCTTCTTTAAGTGTAATACAACTTCTGCGAACGGCCATCATACCTTTTAATATAGCTATAAGCATATAAATAGCCGGAATAAAAAGCCATAAATACATATCATAATAACACATTACAGTCACGGCGGCAATAAATATTACTATATCGAACCTTATGGTATATCCAAAAAGTCCATAACCTGATTTAGCAGAAATGATATGTTCTGATGAAACATATTCCTTGCCCAGCCACCAGTTAAGGAAAACCTCAGATGAACCGGAACCATATATCTGAACATTCGATTCATTCTTATTGTCGGTGGCATTGAAAGCCTGTCTGAGAATTACGGTGCAGCATCCCAACCATTTTTCAAGGAAATTCTGTTTTATATAAACAGTACAAACCTTGTCGTATGAAAAACGGCTGCTCATTCGGGTAATAAGCCCACTTTCAAAAAACAGCTGTTCCTTATCCATTATTACTTCCATATTGAAATAACGTAAAAAAACATTACCTATCCATAGAAGCATTACAATAAAATAAAGAATTAAGAACACTGAAACAAATATGCCGACTGATAAAGAAAAAAGTTCTGCGTTTGTATCTACATAATCAATAAGGTTAGAGATAGCTTTTTCATTGACTGTTGAAATGTTATTGTATAATGTTCCCAAAACACCTAATAATACAGCCATGCCTTTAAAATGATTCTGACATAGAGCGCCTTTTATCAGATTAATATTGCTGAGCCTAATTTCCTTATTATCTTTTTCACTATCGTTTTTTGTTCTTTCACAGTCGTTTATGTCTATATTATAGTTACTTTTGTTTATATCATAATTACTTATGCCTATATCATTGTTCTTATTGGTATTTACATCTCCATACTCCTCGTTATATTTATCATTACAGTCGGGAGTGTGGATATAGTTTGTATGGTAATCCTCATTTATGTATTTCTCATGTATATTATTTTCATTTATGTAATTCTCACTTTCATGGTTGAGAACCTTTTCCTGAGTTTCCACCTGACTTAAAAGAGCCTTCCAGTCTTCATCATCAAGAATAAGTTCTATTTCGGTATTTTTTGAGGCGAGAGTATCGAAAGAAATACCTGTCATATCGAGCAAACGGTACATTAGTCCGCGTTTGGTTCTCAAAGATTGTATCTTGTTTAAAGGAATGCTTGTGGTTTCACGATGAATAAATCCATATTTGAATATCAGTTCCCCATTTTCCACATAATATTTCTTATAATAATATTCAATGAAGGCCAGTATAGCCGAAAGAACTATGCATCCTGAGAAAATTAGCAATATAATACCCACCAATTCCATAAATGAGTATTCTTTGTCTGAATTGAATGCTTTTAACAATATGAAAATAAAGAAGATATTTGTAAATTTCCTTATGTTATTGAAGAGCATAATGACACAAGCACTTTTGCTCATTCTGCGTGGAACTGAGAAGTCATCTTTTTTCATTTCTGATATTTTCTATTAAGAATGCATTAATCTTATTTGCTTTTTCTTCCGACAGTCCGGGAATAGTCATCTTATCGAGCATCTGCGCCCCATTTACTATATCTACACTATAGAGTCCGAAAAAACGGCTTATAGGGTTTTGTCTGATGCTAACCTGCTGGATTCTTGAAAAACTAATAGTTGTAACTTTAGGAAAAAATATTCCTGTCCGGTATGATATGTCATGTTCACGAATTGCATATCCTTTATATCTATACGCTTTAGGCAATACAGAAAGATTAATGATGGCCGATATAATGATAAGGCATTCTAATGAAATTATAATAATATTTCTGTAAATGAAATCATTACTCAACAGAAGTAATGATGTGAGAATAAATAAAGTTAAGTATACTAATCCTGTGGTAATGAACTGTACCTTGATGTATTTTCTTTCC
Organism: Phocaeicola sp.; assembly: GCA_034094155.1. Taxonomy (GTDB): domain Bacteria; phylum Bacteroidota; class Bacteroidia; order Bacteroidales; family Bacteroidaceae; genus Phocaeicola. The sequence goes on along the minus strand of JAXEBI010000134.1, from coordinate 7,804 downwards.
AAAGTTTCATAAACAAGATTTTCAATTCTGTCTATGCTGTCTGAAACCATTTGTCTGTTTGTCATAATCTTAGTTCGTATTAGTTTATATTGATTAATATTGATGGGGATATAATTGACTTATACCTTAATTTCGCAACATTTTTCAATAAGAAAAAATTAAAGTGCTGAGTAATAATATATAGCCCAGCACTTTGCCATGTCAGAAGATTCACATAATTTAGTGTTGCAAATAAAAAACAATAAATCTTCATAAGACATGGCTAAAGTACAAATAAAATCTGAAAAAAAATCACTCCTTTTGGAGGAATATTTTTAATTATGGAACTATTCGATACTCTTTTGTCGAACGTAATTGATTCAACTTTGGGTTTACGAACAAAAAACTGCGGTTTCCAATACAGTAAAAATATTCCGTTCTTTCATGTGCGTGTTTTTCTGTTCGGTTCTTTATTGGAAATTATCTGGTCAGTTATTGCCGTCTTTCACGGATTTTGGTGAGTAAAGGAAAACAAGTAAACCCCGCAGAACCAGTCGGAATAACTGGTTCTACGGGGCGCAGTACGGGCGAGCATTTACACGTAACGTGCAAGCTTAACGGAAAAAGTATTGACTCGCAAATAATTCTAAATTATGTTATTGATATACAAAATGAAGTATGACAGAATTAATAAATATGGAATTACTAAATATATAACTCTATCATATCATAAATGGACAGTAGATAAAACTTTATTCTTAATATAAAGAATCAGTGCAACTTAAGTATTTTGTAATCATTATCATCTTTTATGAATATGAATGGGTTGAATTCGTTTTGCTCGTTCATGATGCCATATCCTAAGGATTTTATTCTTGAATCAATAGCCGGTAAAAAACGTTCTTGTATTTTTCCTGAAATCCTGTTAATAATGACAAATGAGTATCTATCATTATTGAAATTATCAGATCTTGGTTTGCCATGTTTTACTAAACAACAAATTTCTTTGTCGTTCATTTTTACGGCAGTTATGCATTTGCTAAAATTAGAATCATACAAACTGCCGTATTCAAGTTTATAAAATTTAGATGAATCAGGAACGGCAAACTGCGAAGAATTTACATCAAAAACCTCATAACATGTGGTTGTAGTATCAGTATTACTACTCAGATAAAGTTTTCCAGTATATCCATTGCCATAAAGGTAATTATCTTTATAATGTGCAAATACATTATTCAAAAAATAATATCCAGTTCTGCTTTTTCTTTGACTCTCATCTAAATTTCCATAATGACCATTACATTTGCCACTATTTATATCAAAAGATGCTATAATTGGATTAAAAGTATCATAAAATCGTTCATCAAATGGATTTATTTCAATATTTCCTTCAATATCTTCTTTTTCAAATCCATCCATAGGCCATGTAAGTTTTTCACAACCAACCCACAGTTTATTATTAAAAATATCAAATGAAAAATGCATATAGAAGTAATCAGAATTACTTAAATTGAAATCCGGTGTTATCATATCTTCTGATTGAAAATCTTCTATATTTCGGATTAATATTGCTGGAGCATTATAAAAGCTTAAATTAATAATGCCATCCACCTTTTCCTCAAGTATTTTTGGCAAAGAATAAGAAATTGCAAGATGCTTATCATCAATCATATTTGATGATAATGCTATGTTAAAGACTTGTCCAGCTGCAACTAAATTTTTATATTGTTGATCAGATACTGATACAAACCTCTTTTTCTCATAATCATTTACCTGAAAAAGAGTCCTGTAAATATATCTGTTATCTTTTAACTTAAAAAGCATTACACCATTATTCAGCATATCGGTAAAAAACAGATTGCCATTTTCAATTTTAGGAATATCATAGATATTTGAGATGAAAAAATCTTTATTAGTCTCTATTATATATTCTTCAGTTTTCCAAGGATAATATTTTGTATTGTCCTCGAAGGTTTTAATTTGATATTCTTTCTCTGTATCACCTGGATATAAATGTGGAGATAGTCTATTTTTATAAGCAACTAATTGATTAATAAAGTCTTTTCCCAATAAAGTATATTGTCCTCCAGTAAGGAGTATTCCTGTTTTAGGACAAATTTTCATAATATAAAGTCCATACATAGCTACTGAATTAAAACTGAATATTCTTTTATATTCTAATTTGGTGTCATATAAATAATAATCAGATTTATACCCATTCTTTTTATTGTACATTGCCGCAGCAACCGAATCTGTATATGCTGATATCAAAAGCATTTTATTATGTAAACTATTGTTTTTAAGCTTATTGTAAAATGCAGGAATGGCAGCTTCACATCGATAACATTCAGCTGGAGTATACAAAATTGCATAGATTGTATCTTCTTTAATACCTGTTGACCTTAAAAAATTGGACAGAAGCACTTCTGTAGAAGGCTTTTGTCTAATTTGAAGATCATTATTTTCCATTTCCTTAATATAATCAATTTTTTGAGCAAAAGAAATTAAAGGAAACATCAAAAAAAATAATACCCATTTCATATTTATTCTTCTATTTTGTCTTCTAATACTCCACCTAAACTTAAAGTTTGCATTCTAATACTTTCTTTAACCTCTTTGAGTGGTTTTGCAACAAAATAATTAGAACTTGATATTACATTACCATCTGCATCTTTTATTTGTTGCACAACCAAAGTTTGTCCAGAATTGTCAGTAATTAATTCTGATTCAATTTTCCCACAAACTTGAGTTGTCGCCCCTTTACAAGGATTATTAGCATTTGAAGAAGCCTTCGAACCGTAAAACGTAGATACAATCTTTTGTTCGTTTTGATTAATAGAATTAGAAAATGTTTCTTCATTTTCTAATGACTGAGAATACATTGTTCCTCCTATTAATGACACAAATAAGAAAAGTAATGTTTTTTTCATAATTTAACTCCTTATCATCAATTTCAACAATACTTACGTGGCTTAGCCGAAATTTTAAACCGAGTCGCGTTTTTGACTTTTTACAAAGTTATGAAAAAAATAATTTCCACAATCTTTTCGTAAAGAATATAGTTATAAATAATCAATTTGATGATGATTAAACATAAATACTGATTTAAATAAATTATGAACTATAATACTGTAAAGCTATTCAGTGCAACAAGTTTGAAATGTAAACCGATTTAGTTCAATCAGTGGGATGTGTAAAGCCGAATAGTGAACCAACAGTTAAAGTGTAAAACAGATTAGTTAATCGCACTCAAATCTGACAGCCATTTTTAGAGATAGTCAGTGTCCTTAAGATGATTACGACGAGGGTTCTTTATTGTACTTAGTATTGAGATAATTTTCATGAATAATTAAGCTTTTTATAGTGTAATTATAAAACAAACATAACAGAAATATCTCTAACTATGAAATTATAACAGACTATATAAAACTATTATTGATTCTCAATAAGTTAAGTAATGCGTCAGCCCGAATGTGCTGATCTCTTTACTTTGTCACAGTTGTGATTAGCCCTTATCACATTAATGACAAGGCCTTGTCTCAGTTGTGATGAGGCATTGTCACGGTAATGCGAAGGCCTAATCACAGTAATGCTAAGGCCTCGGCATTACTGTGACGAGATTATAATGTTTTTTTATTTAGGGCTGATGTATATCTCTACTTATTGACTTATTTTGACAATTCTATGGTAAATACTGCTAAACTGTATAATAATGATGCCAAAGAGTTCTGCAAGAAGAAATTTTGTTTGACATTTGAGGCATGTGAAATATTCAATGACTCCAGGCAGAATCTCATTTTATATAAATATGCCGTTTCATTGAGCCTGAAGAATTTCAGCTATATACTCTATATTATGCTAACATTACAGCATAAATTCAATGTAACCCGTAATCGTTATCATTTATTCTGTAACAAAATCAAAGAGTCAATTGTTAACGACAAGACTCAAACCAATGCCTCTTTGTGTTACTATATCTATCTGTGAATCATTTGCAAATAACTTTCTTAGCTTGGTGATGAAAACGTCAAGACTTCGTGATGCAAAATAATCATCATCAGTATTCCAGAAATTACTTAAAATGGTTTCTCTTCTAACTACTTCATCTTTATTCTGTGCAAGCAACTTCAATACTTGAGCTTCTCTTACTGTAAGAGAAATCTTATGTCCAGATTCATTATTAAGTAAAGTGGCATGTTCAGCATCGAGTGTGTATTTCCCAAAATGGCACATTTCGCTTTCATTACGGAACTTAGACCCTTCTTTCATCTTTAAAATAGCATGAAGGTGAGCATCCAGTTCATCAGGAATGAACGGTTTCTTTACATAGTTATTGACTCCTATATCATACCCTTTCCTTACATCCTTTGGGGAGGTAAGTGCCGAAGCGAATAAAATAGGAGTCTCTCCATCTGTCTCTCTAATATGGCGCACCATTTCAAATCCATCCATAACCGGCATATCAATATCAGAGATAATGATATCCGGATGATGTTCTTTCCATGCCTGAAGTCCTTCCTTACCGTTAAATGCCGTAATGACTTCGTAGCCGCCAATAATATCCTGTAGTCCGCTCTGGACTATATATGAAAGATTTTTATCGTCTTCAACCAATAACAGTTTAATCATATTTTCAATTTTTAAATTACAACTATATTCATGTTTTTATAAAGATTCAATAAGGGGCAGATAGATTGTGAATTCCGTGTACTCACCTTCTATACTGGTAACAAATATCTTACCATTATGTGCTTCAACCACCTGATCAACAAAATTCAGACCGAGCCCGAAACCGGAAGCACCTTTCCGGCGGTTTCGTTTAGCAGCAGATGCGCGTTCATACTTTCGGAAAATAAGATGAATATCTTTATCGGATATACCAAAACCATTGTCATGAACTTTAAGGACGGTATATCTGTCATCCCGTGCTGTTCTTATTATTATCTCCACTCTATCACCCGAATATTTTATGGAATTGTCTATCAGGTTGCAGAGTAACTCTTCCAGATATTCTGCATCGGCATACGCTGTTTCTGTTTTTAGTTCGGTTATGAAATTCACCGTCTTTTGCGATTTCGCCTTGAATTTTTCAATCAGTTTCTCTATTATAGGAGTAAGCTCAACTTCTGTTTTATTCATCTCCAGTTTATGGTTTTCCAGCTTGGATATGGTCAGCACTTTATTTGTAAGGGTAAGCAGATGATCTGCCTCGTTCTCGGCAATGTCGAAATATTTGTCCTTTATCACAGGTTTGTCATCAAGCTTTCCGCTTCTGAGAAAATTCAGCGCCATGATGATGGATGTGAGCGGTGTTTTCATGTCGTGTATCATGGCGTATGAGAAGTCTTCACGAATCTGGAAAATCTTCTCGAAGCGTGAAATGAATCTTACCTGATAGCTGATGCATACGATAACGAGCAGCATGATGATGAATGTGCCGGCAAGCATCAGGCCCATACGCTTGAAAATATAAATGTAAGGATTTAATAATACCAACTGTACTCCTTGTGACAAATCTGTTTTTATAGGAATGATTTTAGAATTCAATCTGTAGTGTAAATCAGCTTGATTTTCAGAAGTACTTTTTATGATTGTATCATTCTTAATGTCAATAATATTTATATAATGATTATTGCTTATGTCCTTGTCTTTCAGAAATATTTCTACTATAGAATCCATTCTGTTGATTGACATTTTAATGCCAAGATCTTGTATGCCTTCATACAGATATGTTATTGAAGGTATGGAGTCACTTTCAGGACCGGCTAATATTTCTGTACCTTCTGGAATTTCCTTACAGGCTAAGTTCGTTTCTTCTCTTAGAGCTTTCTCGAATACTTCAGAACTTACTTTGAGCAAATCGTTTTTTATCAGTTCATACGAATTGTATATCCATATCATCTGCAGAGCCATAGCCCCGATAAGACCTACGACAGACAGTATGGTGATGATTAATATGTTTTTCTTACGTTTTGAAGTCTTCATGTATGATATTATATGACTTTTTAATGGTTTTTCAATGCAAATATAATATTATGATTTCTAATATAAATCGTAAAACCTAAGTATTAACCTAAAGATAACATAAGGATAGCAAATGATTTGATTGTATAACATTATATTTGCAGTGTGATAAATATTAAGTAATAAAAAGATATTTGAAATAGATATGAAAGCACTAAAAGAACTGTTCTACAAAGAAACACCCCGTCAAAAGGCTTTGATTTCATACGGAAGAGGGCCAGAAGGGGAGGAAGTGATGATAGACATTACGGAGCCTAAACGAATAAATGTAAAAGCAATTATAGCATTCATTATTATCCTGCCGGTTATGATGTGGCTGTTTTCTGCCATTTATGGAACTGAAAGTCTGAATGTAACTTCAGAGAATTATTTCAGTAAAGGCCGGTATGTAATATTCGCCAGTGTGCTTTTTGGTATTTTATTGAACTGGTTAATTCAGGCCGTCGTTTATATTATAATCAATCCTCGGTCATATAGTAAATTTGCAGTAATGCATAATAAGCGAAACCATACAATACGTTTCTTTTATAAAGGAGATATGAGAATAATTCATTTCCGTATAGCTAATATTCTTGCGCATTGGATATGTGGATATATCCCTTTGTTGTTGGGCTTTATAATAGGGGATATTTCTGTTTGTTATTTCGGCCTTTTATCAATCATGTTCTTCTTTGATGAAACCAGTCTTGTATGGAGATTGCGTCGTTACAGCGGACAAACTTTGTGCAGTTATAAATCAGATGAAGAATAACTATCCGAGATTATGACAGAAGGTTTATTACTCTATATGAATCTACGCTCAAAACAGATTGTGCGTGTATTTGCAGGCATCGGACCGTTCCGGTGTCTGTTTCTTATCGGTATCGCTGCCATCCTGTTTTATGCTTTCACTAAAGTAACGAGTGTATGGGTATTGCCGGTGTGTTATCTGCTTATACTCTGGCTGTATCATAATAGTAGAAAAGACAAGGAGTTTCTGTCTTTACAGGTGCAAGGAATCAAAGGATTGTTTACGGCAGAATATTTATTGCTCGGTTTACCGTTTATTATTTCGGGGATAATTGCTGCAAATTACATTTCTTTACCAGTTATCATACTGATTGCGGTAGTTATGCCGTGTATTCACCCTGTAAGGTATCATTCTATAGTTATGCCTTTGCCTTTATTATACAGTGGGGATTTTATGTATAGAAGGATGTTCCGGAAACAAATACCACTGTATGCGGTATTGCTCTTTCTGTCTTTCATGGGAGTACTGTATGACAATATCAATCTCTGTAAAGTTTGCCTGATACTGTGGGGAGTTATTCAGGGAACTGCATATATGGTGACGCCACCGAAGCATGAACTCTCTGTCTATAACAGTTTCGGAATGTATCAGCTGATACTGGTCAAATCAGGGCTGAGGAATATCTTTATAACCATGTTCCCGTTAATTGTACTTATTCTTGTGCTGATACACGATACAGAAACTATACTTTTCTGTCTTGTATTGTTTTCTTCGACATTGTTATACCAGTGGAATATGGGCATGGCAAGATTCTCCTTTGAAACACAAACTGTAATGGGAATATACTGGCTGCTTTTCCCGTTGCCGTTGTTTTTAGTTTCGATTATAACCCCAGTCGTACTGATTCTTTATTTGGCATTGAATATGGGTATTACACTTTCAGTCAAGAAAAAATATAAACATATATGGAACTGATATATATAAAAGATTTGAGCAAGGCATACGGTAAGACAAGAGTGCTTGATAACCTTTCCGTCTCTTATGAATCCGGGAAAATCTACGGACTGGTGG
>JAXEBI010000133.1:0-2888 GCA_034094155.1 Phocaeicola sp. | reverse complement strand
TGCATGGATGACATCAAACATCCTGACATTCATCGGATTTATAGGTTCGGTTCTTATTGCGGCAGGATATTTGCTGAGCGCAAAAAACATCAACTATATATGGTTGAGCTCTTTAGGTTTTATAGTAAACTGGTATGGTGATTCCCTCGACGGGACACTCGCAAGAGTGAGAAACAGACAGCGTCCGGTTTTCGGATATTATCTGGACCACACTATGGATGTGGTTTGTGAACTTATAATGTTCCTCGGTCTTGGACTTTCAGGTCTTATAAAGTTCGAAGTGTCAGTCCTTATACTTGTATTGTATCTTATGCTTACACTGAATGTAAGTATAAACGCACACCTGAAGAATGAATTCAGACTGACATACGCCAAGCTCGGTCCTACAGAATTCAGGGTACTGGGTATAATAGCAAACACTATCGTCATTTATGTAGATTCAATCCTTCTACCGTTGGTAGATTTAAATATACTTAACCGGCACATCGAATTGTCAATGTTGGATATCATTGGTATAGTGATATTGTTTATACTGATACTGATTTATTCGGTAACTGTTATTAAGGACTTGCATGACTATTCCATTATGGACCCTGTAAAAGAAAAGTAAAGGACAAACTGCCTATGATAAGATTTTTTTATTTATCCGTCCTTTTCCTGTGTTTATTTCTAAATGGATTCTCTCAGCAACGGAATAATCTTATAACATGCGATATACCGGGTTATAACTTGGTAAAATCCAACGACACAGACAACTTATTGGAGAATTTATATATCAGCAAACCGCGAAAATGTCTTATCTCAGACGGATCTGTCCGATTTTTCTTTTCTATAAGTAACCGTGGGGATATCAGATTCAAGAAGTATTCTTTGACAGTATACCACAAATCTGACAAAATTTTCAAATCAAAACTTCCGGATTTAAAAAAAGGTGAGGAATTTCAGTTTGCTTTCAATATTAAAGGAAAAGGAGTTAATGCTTCAGATTTAAAACTTAAGTTTAAGAAAAAAAGAATATATAGAATATACCAATATCATGGAGATTGATAAAAAACGATACAAAAAGAATATAAGCCTGACAGAAACAAATCCGTCAGGCTTATATATTATCAGAAAACAATTATCAACCTCAAGTTTTATGACACACCTATTGACTTATTCATTACATAAGTAAGATCGTGGTTATTTCATCTCAGAAGCAATCTGGTCTGCCAAATCGTTCACCTCACGGTGACTCAGTTTCAATCCTTTTTCATGAAGGATGTCGGCTATTTTCTGTCGTGTTTCCTTGCCTTCTTTCGGTGCAAACAATACTCCGCTTACTGCACCTACCAATGTACCTCCTAAAAATGTCAAAACATAACTCATTGTTTTCATAACTGATTAATTTTTAAATGTGACTAAATATATTTATTGATTTATTTGATATTGCAAATATAGGTAAGAATAAAACATTTGAAAAGGTCATTTATTATACTATAATGTCCTATTTCATCTATTGCTAAAGATTGACTTCTTGCTGATGAAGTTTTTCTTCATTTTCAACCTCCTGAAGCATTTTTTCACTGGCTTGCATATATACTTCCACTCTTCTGTTCTGTTCTCTGCCCCACATTGTTGAATTGTCAGCAACCGGATTTGATTCACCCCATCCGCTTACCTCCTTGATTTGAGAAGGAGAGACCCCACATTGTTGAAGATATATCGAAACGCTTTGGGCTCTGAGCTGAGACAATTCGTTGTTCTTTCTCATGCTTTCTTCATGACTGCAACCACTCCATCCCTGATTGTCGGTATACCCTTTTATCAGTACATCCATCTCGGCATTAGGCAATACTACCTGATTGGCAAACTGGCTCAAGGATGCCTTGGCAGAATTGTTCAAGTCTGATTTTCCCGTGACAAACAATATACCGGACTCAAAAGTAACCTTGACAGTTTGAATACCATTCTGTGTATCTGTCACCTGTTCCACTTTGGCACCTTCCACCTGTTGTGCTTTTGCTGCTGCCTCTGCCATCTGTCTGTTTATTTCATCACGTCTTTTGCCGATAATCGCACCTGTGCCTGCTCCAACGGCTGTCCCGACAGCTGCACCGATTGCAGCTCCTTTTCCTTCACCTGCTATACCGCCGATTGTCGCTCCTAATAATGCACCGCTACCACTACCTATAAGACTTCCCTTGGCTGTATTACTCATATTTCCCATTGTGCCGCAACTTCCTAATATAGTAGGCACCAGTAATCCTAAAATCAAATTGTTTACCTTCATTTTTCGCTTTTTCTTACTAAAGTAATCATCAAGTCTTTCATACTCAAACTAAAACATACCGAAACGGAATTTTCAATGTCTGAAACTACAATTTGGTTCTTATATTAGCAGAATTACATTTTGTCAGAATGATATTTATAGACCTCTATAATTCCAAAAATCAAGCCTAATCCAATCAGCTTTTCAAACTTTGCATTCTCACAAAGCCTTTCCTGTTCATAGCGGCAGTCAATTATTATTTTATATAGAAACAATCAGTCAAATAATTTATTTATGTATTATAATGACAACGGAAAGGTCAATCAAGTGACATATTGATAGACTAAAAATATCAGTCCCAGGATTAAATACAGAGAAAAAAATAGAAAATTCTCCTTCGTTTCTGCGTTATAAATGAAATGAACCGATACTTATAATTAAATGAGAAGGCGTTTTTATCCGAATGTCGGCACATTTTTAATGAAATGATAGGGTGTTTGAGGTGTACTGAATTTAGTTGACAGGTTAATAATTAAAATCATATATAGGTTTACACCTTTTACATGTTAAGACCATATAAGGTTGTCACAATTGCAAAGTTACACCTAAAAAGGTTTATACCAAATTTTATTTTAAA
>JAXEBI010000132.1:0-3993 GCA_034094155.1 Phocaeicola sp. | reverse complement strand
GGAATATCCAGCAGCTTCACCTGAAACGGTACACCCGTCTTGTGTCGTTTGGAAATAATCCATTTCTCACCGTTCACTTCCACAATCTGGTCGTTGCTTAATTCCTTTATATCCACGAATGAGAGGGCGGTAAAACTGGCGAAAACAAAAATATCACGGAGATAGGAGTTCTTGGGGTCTTTGAACTGAAATTCCATCAATGTTTTCAGCTCATTCTCCGTCAGATATTCACGCTCTTTCGTGTTCGGGCTTATATGGAACTGGGCAAACGGATTCCTCGGTATATGTCCGTTGAAATGCGCCCGCATCACCACACCTTTCAGCCACATGCAGTTTTCCCATATCGAACCGTTGTGCAGTCCGGCTTCGTTGGAAAGGAACACGGCGAACTCCTTGATGAAGTCGGGCGTAAGTTCAGGCATGGAGATGTCGTTCCGCTTGTAATGTGACCTGATGAATGCCGACACATGGTTTCTTGCCCGTACCCTCGCCATATAGGTAGCCCTGACCCTGTCTTTTCCGACACGCTTCTTGAACACTTCATTTTCCTTGTCGAAAGCACCGAGCAACGTTTCATACTCACCTCCCAATCCCTGATAGGCATTGCGTACCATTTCTGCCGTTACATACGCTTCACGGTCAGATATACGCTGGTAATGCTTGATGATTTGAGCCTTGATGTTGTCAAGCGCAAGATTGGTTTCCCTCGCTTCCATACTCTTGCCCTTTGCCTTGTTCCCTTTGGCATCCCAAAGCTCTTTCGGGATAGTCCGTTTGCAGCTGAACTGTGCTACCGTTCCGTTGATTGTAACTCGTCCCATGATGGGGACAATTCCGTTCTTTTCCTTACTGCCGTTCACGTAGAACAGCACCTTGAATGTGCTTCTTGCCATACTCGTTTCTTTTTGGTTGCAAAACTATAAATCAACGAGTTACCTATTGATAAGCAAAACTGCGCAGAACGCCGCAAAATGAAACAGGAACTGTTAAATCTGCACTTTCATCGGGTAATGATTAGGAAACCGTTCTTTTGCTTTAATCTGCTTTAAGACGGTTTTCAACTGTCTGCCCAACTTCTGCGTTTTTCCTCTAACTCCCTAATTATCAAATCCTGTTGCGTAAATCTGCTGCAATTCGGCGGATATTCCACAGATTTTCCGTAAATTTGCCACAATTTATTTTTTTAAGGTAGTTGTAGACGGCTTTAAGGTAATTCTTTCTGAATAAGCCGATAGCCGCTTATTGTTATGTAATTCATGAAATATTAAATATGAGAAAGACATTCATTATAGTATTATGGGCTATATTGTTGCTTAGTATTGCAGCTGTATACGTAGTGTTTTCTGCTATTTCTGATGGTAAGATAGGTTATGTTCCTCCTATTGAAGAACTGGAAAACCCGAATTTGAAATTTGCCACTCAGGTTATTTCCGATGATGGCAAGATTTTGGGAACATGGTCGCTGAGCAAGGAAAACAGACTGTATGTGGGGTACGAAGATTTGTCTCCAAATCTTGTTAACGCTCTTGTGGCAACAGAGGATGTACGCTTCAGCGAACATTCGGGTATTGATGCCAGAGCTTTTATGAGAGCAGTTGTTAAACGAGGTATTTTTATGCAGAAGAATGCAGGAGGAGGTAGTACTATCACCCAGCAGTTGGCAAAACAGTTCTATTCTCCTACAGCCGATAACGTAATGGAAAGACTTCTCCAGAAACCTATAGAATGGGTTATTGCAGTTAAGCTCGAAAGGTATTACACTAAAGAGGAAATCTTAACCATGTATCTAAATAAATTCGATTTCCTTAATAATGCGGTAGGTATCAAGACTGCCGCAAGGACTTATTTTTCTAAAGAACCTAAGAACTTAAGTATAGAAGAGGCTGCCACCCTTATAGGTATGTGTAAGAATCCGTCTCTTTATAATCCGCGCAGATTCAACGAACGTACCCGTGGACGCCGTAACGTAGTGCTCGACCAGATGCGTAAGGCCGGATATCTTACTCAGGCAGAATGCGACTCCCTTCAGGCTTTGCCTCTTGAACTGAAATATCAGCCGGTCGATCACAAGGATGGTCTTGCTACTTACTTCCGTGAATATCTCCGCGGTGTTCTTACGGCCAATGAACCTAAGAAGAAAAATTACCGTGGATGGCAGATGCAGAAGTATTATGAGGATTCGATAGCTTGGGCTACAAATCCATTATATGGCTGGTGTGCCAAGAATAAGAAAAAGGACGGTTCAAACTATAATCTTTATACCGATGGCTTGAAGATTTATACAACTATAAATTCTCGTATGCAGCAGTATGCCGAAGAGGCTGTCCACGAACATGTTGCCGAATATCTCCAGCCTAGATTCTTCAAAGAGAAGAAGGGAAGAAAGACTGCTCCTTATACCAATCAGCTTTCTCAGGAGGAGGTTGATGCCATTCTCAACAGAGCTATCCGACAGAGCGAACGCCGCCGTGTAATGAAAGAGGCCGGATATTCGGACAGTGAAATACTTAAGGCTTTCAATACACCTCGTGAAATGACTGTGTTTACATATCAGGGTGAGAAAGATACTATTATGACTCCGCTTGATTCAATCAAGTATTACAAGCATTTCCTTCGTGCCGGATTCATGTCGATGGACCCTATTACAGGATATGTTAAGGCATATGTGGGCGGACCAAATTATGATCACTTCCAGTATGATATGGCAATGGTAGGCCGTCGTCAGGTGGGTTCAACTATCAAGCCTTATCTTTATTCTTTGGCAATGGAAAACGGTTTTTCTCCGTGTGATGTTACCAGAAATGTTGAAGGTACATATTTCGATGAAAATGGTATAGCATGGACTCCGAGAAACAGTTCAAAGAAACATTACGGAGAAATTGTGACTCTGAAATGGGGACTTGCAAATTCCAACAACTGGATTTCTGCTTATCTTATGAGTAAGCTTAATCCATACGAACTTGTCCGTCTTATCCATTCGTTCGGTGTTCTCAATAAAGAAATTCAGCCAACTATCTCTTTGTGTCTTGGACCTTGTGAGATATCGGTAGGAGAAATGGTAAGTGCATACACGGCTTTTGTGAACAAGGGTATACGTACTGCACCTCTTTTCGTAACTCGTATAGAGGATAATGAAGGTAATGTGTTGGCTACGTTCTCTCCTCAGGTAAATGAAGTTATTAGCGAAAGCAGTGCATATAAAATGCTTGTTATGCTCAGAGCGGTAATAAACGAAGGTACAGGTGGTAGAGTACGCCGACTTTACAACATTACTGCTGATATGGGTGGAAAAACAGGAACAACAAACAATAACTCCGACGGATGGTTTATGGGCTTTACACCTACACTCGTTTCCGGATGTTGGGTAGGAGGTGAGGAACGTGACATTCACTTCGACCGTATGCAGGATGGTCAGGGAGCTTCCATGGCTTTACCTATCTGGAGTATATATATGAATAAGGTGTTTGCTGATAAGGAATTGGGATATTCCCAGAAAGATACATTCGACCTGCCTGATACATTTGATCCGTGTAAGGACAAGGTAACAGAACTTGAAGAAGAAAATACAAGTAATCTTGACGACTTGTTTTTTCAGTAATAGGTAATCGGTTTCTCATAGTGTATCAGACGTAATTTAGATGCAGTGTGTTTTATGGATTAATTTGCGTCAGAACGTCTGATACATAGTGATACTACTCTTAACATATTTTGTTCTCACAACTGAATCATAATAAAATTTACTGTCGAAATTTGTGACTCTGCGAGACTCAAAAATAATGCTTCGACATTTTTTTTAAATGAAAGGACATTTTACTAAAAATGCCTCGTCATTTTATATTAAATGACGAGGCATTTGAGGTGTACTGAATTTAGTTGACAGGTTAATAATTAAAATCATATATAGGTTTACACCTTTTACATGTTAAGACCATATAAGGTTGTCACAATTGCAAAGTTACACCTAAAAAGGTTTATACCAAATTTTATTTTAAA